>JAFVUZ010000105.1 GCA_017502435.1 Lentisphaeria bacterium | reverse complement strand
TATTTTCTTCGATTCTTTTTGAATCGCTCAATGTAAATTGTCGGTTACATCGCACTATTCAATTTTCAAACAACTTCACCACGATTTGTGATGGTTCTTTAATATATCACAGATTGTTAATTTGTCAAATCAAGTTTTAAACTTTTTTCAACTTTTTTTAATCTTGTGTTTTTTATCAACCATCGCTCTTTGGGCGACATGGTTTTTAATATATCACAAGTTTTTGTTTTGTCAAATCGAATTTGAAAATTTTTTCGATTTTTTTTCAATCTGCAATCTCAAGTTTTAAACAACCACACCTTCTTTTGGTGACATGGCTCTTAATATACACCATTTTCTGTTTCTGTCAAGTTCATTTCTGAAAATTTTTCACTTTTTTCTCCTGCAAAAAATATCAAACTAATATCTCCGCAATCATAACTTCCTGAATTTCAAATTGATAACCTATATAACAAATCAATATTAAAAACCTTACATTTTTACTTTAATAAATTGTTATCTTTGCTTTCCGCAAGCTAACGGATTCTGATTTTTTAAAATAACCATATTCTTACAATACGGACATATTATTTTTCTCGCTCCGCAATCAGCCGTTATGCGGCGGTTACAATGCGTACAATTCAAAGACAAAAAATAATCAAATACTTCGCTTTTTCCATCACTGGCAGAAAACTTTATCAGTGCGACATCAGCTACCTGCCCCCCTCGAGATTTATTTTTCTTATTCAACGACAAAGTTTTAGTTGACTGTGCCTGTTGCTCTGATTGATTATTTTTTATATTACTCTTACTGAAAAGTGCAAAAAATCTATCCAGAAATTGCTTTCCTATATAAGCAAAAGATTTGTATTCTTTTATTTTATTCTGTACATTTTTTACAAGCTCCTCTTTGTAGGACGGAACTATCTTCTTGATTTCCTTGCGGTTACAAAGGAATATATTACCGCGACAATAAGCACAAGGCACCGGACTAAAACAATACGCACAATCAGTCCTGCATTTTGTATAATGCGATTTTCCATCAACACCTATACTGCTTGTACTGCCGGTGCCATTGCATATATGGCACTTCCGGGATCCTTTACAATATTTGCAGACAGCAAATCCACCATCACACTTGTAACACATCGCAACAACATCACCGACAAAGACTTTGTAATCGCTTTCCGGAATATCATCAATCAAAGTTTTTACATTAGTCATTTTATCCTGCGACAAAACAAACAGGAAAATATACTGATTCAGCATTTTCACAACTTTTTCATTATCAGGAAGTCCAAGACTGCACAGCGCTTTATTTTCTATCTTCAAATCATCAACACTGCGATAAACAACTCGCGAATCATCGGATATCAAGACGGCATATATTGACTCCAACACCCTGATGCTCCAATAAATATCTTTATAAATGCTGTATCCCCAATACGAAATAGTCCCAAGAACAACCAATACAATAATCAATTTTATCTTTTTTAAAGTCCGGCTGCCGACATCTGTCAAATTACTGCGGCTTTTAGTGCCACTTCCCTGCTTGCGTTGGGATTTCTTTTTGTTTACGTTCTTCTGCAGTTTTACGGAAGAATCCTCCTGAGATTCTGCAGGTTCTTCACGGCGTTTGATTTGCAAAGGCATTGACATTACCGCCGGCTGCGCTTTTTCAACGATAAATTCATGCCGGCACACCGGACATTCTACTGTACATCCAACATGTTCATCTTCAAGCAATAACACTTGACTGCAGGCAGGACAGGACAACTCAAAAGACATAATTTGCTCCTTTCATTCGGTTAATGAAAAAGACAACAAAAAAGGCACATTCCGAAGAGTGCCCTAACTGCGCCTACTACAACGCACAACATTACACAACATCAGAACATGCCATGTATTCACAAATACACAGATGTTCCAAAGCACCATAATGTTGTTTCGTCATTTGTAGTAGTAGTAGGTTAGTCAGGACGGTTCTATGGTTTATGTCTTTAATTGTAAATTCTTTTTTTCAGTTTTTATATGTCGATAAAACAAATCCTTTCGTTTTTCTATAATATAACATTCAAAAACCGAGAATGCAAATAAAATACCAAAAAGGTCCAGCAAAAAATACCGGACTTTCCATGAAGTTTAAATCTTTTTTTATATTAAAAGATTGAAATTACTGTAAAGTTATGCTATCTTATTATAATATATTATAATATTAACTGAATAAAGGATCACTTTTGACAATGAACAAGCATATCAGCTCCTTTTTACTGCTCGCAACTGCAATATCCCTGTCTGCAGCAAACATATCAGAACTGAAATTCAAACAGAACAGTTCTATTCAAATACCGCATGAACAGCTCTTACTCCATATACAGCAACGTGTTGGAGTTACGCATGACCCGAAAATGGTCAATGAAGACATTAAACGCCTTTTCAAAACAGGAAACTTCCAAGATGTTAAAGCTGAAAGCATTAACAAGGATGACGGCACTGTCGCCCTCACCTACATCCTGACCTCCAAGCCTCGTGTCGCCAAAGTAAAGTTTCAGGGCAATGCTAAATACAATAACCATGATCTCTACAAGGAAGTTACTGTCGTTGAAGGACTTGCTCTCGATGATGCAAAACTGCAGCAAAGCATGAACAATCTTGTAAAATTTTACCGTTCAAAAGGTTACAACGATGCAACCGTTAATTTTCAAATCGAAAAAGGCAAAAATGAGGAAATAAATGTCATATTTATCATTGATGAAAAACTGCGTCTGAAGGTGAATAATGTTCATTTTGAAGGAAATACGATATTCTCCAATCTGAAACTGAAGTTCGCCATCCAGAATAAATGGTCGCCTTTGAGCGGACTTTTTGAAGTCGGACTGCTCAATCGTGACGAACTTGAACTTGATAAAGCCCGCATCCGTGAACTTTACTGGAACAAAGGTTATCTGGATTTTGAAGTGAAAGAACTCAAAGTCGTTCCAAATGAAGATGATCCGGAGTTTGTAGATATATTTTTCGTAATCGATGAAGGCAAACCGTACAAAGTAGGCGACTTGCATATTTCAGGCAATACAGTCTATCAATCAGAAGACCTTTCAAATTTCGTCATCCTTAAAAAAGATGATGTTTTCAACTTTCAAAACGAACAGGACTCCTGCAAGGGCATCGCAGCTCTTTATGAAGAACTCGGTTATGCAGACGTCGTTTGCGAACCGGTCCGCCGTTCAAATTACGAAACCGGAACCGTGGATATCGACTTCGTTATCAAAGAAGGACGCAAATATACCGTCCGTGACGTCATTATCTCCGGCAACACTGTAACCAAAGATAAAGTTATCCGCCGCGAACTTGCCATTCAGCCCGGAGATCCCGTTGACCGCAACCGTATTGAAGCAACTCAATCCCGTTTGATGGGAATGGGTTACTTCGATGAGGTAAAAACTCTCGTTACAAATGCCGAATCCATTGCTGAAAAGGATATTAATATTCAGGTTCAGGAAAAAGATATGTTCAACTTCCGCATCGGTGCAGGCTTTTCCGACTCAAACAGTCTAATGGGTATGGCGGAAATATCCAACAACAACTTTGACCTGCTCGACCCGTGGAACTGGTTCACCGGAGGCGGACAAAGACTTCGTATTCAGGGAGTTGTCGGTATTGAACGCATGGGATTCAATGTGGATTTCTCCGAACCGTGGCTTTTTGATATGCCGCTCAAACTTGACATAAACGGCTACATGAACCAGTCCGAATATGATGACTGGGATGAAGACCGTGTCGGTGTAAGAACTTCTCTCACCCGCAGAATATTTGACGATTTCACTTCAGTATCAGTCGCTTACAAATTTGAAAACGTCGATGTCAAACATATAAACAGCCATGCTTCAAAAGAAATAACTCAATACCGCGGCGACAATCTCGTAAGCCAATTCTCAATAATGCTTGACCGCGATACCCGCGACAGTCTCATGATGCCTACAAGCGGTTACAATATCAATCTGTTGGGAGCATTTGCCCCTGATTTTATCGGTTCGACCAACGGTTTTTACCGTACTGAGCTCAAAGGAAGCATTTATTATCCGCTGTTTGACAAAGCAATCGTCCTGATGGCAGGAGCAAGATTGGGTGTCGTCGGCGGTTTCGACGGCAAAGATGCTCCTATTTTTGAACGTTATTTCCTGGGCGGCGGCGATTCTCTGCGTGGTTTCGAATACCGCAAAGTTTCACCGAAAGACCCGAACGGCGTCCGCAAAGGCGGTCAGACAATGCTGCTTGTAACTTCTGAAATTTCACATCCTATCTGGGACTTCATCCGGGGTGCGGTTTTTGTTGACATCGGCAACACCTGGTCCGACAGTTGGGAATTCGGAGCAGTCAATATCGGAGTGGGATACGGACTGCGTATTGTGCTGCCGTACTTGAATGCTCCTATCAAACTTGACCTTGCCTATCCGGTTCTCAATGAAGAAAAAGGCTACAAAAGCAAACTGCGTTTCCACTTTAACATGGGATTTACATTCTGATGAACAAAAAACCTGAAAATCTGTATGAAATTATCCGCATTCTGCGTGCCCCCGGCGGCTGTCCGTGGGACCGCGAACAAACCAGCGAAAGTGTAAGTTCCTGCATGGCAGAGGAATGTGCCGAAGTTCTCGAAGCAATCGACCTCAAAGATCCCGAACTTCTCTGTGAAGAACTCGGTGATTTGTGGATGAATGTTATTTTTCAGGCGGTAATCGCTGAAGAAAAAGGCGATTTCACCTGGGAAGATGTCCAAAAAGGCATTTGCGAAAAAATGATCCGCCGCCACGCTCACGTTTTCGGTGACTTGAGTGCAGAAAGTTCCACCGATGTTCTCAAAATCTGGGACAAAATCAAAGCCGGAGAAAAGAAAAAAAATAAATCAGATTCTGTAATGGGCTCAATCCCCCCTGCCCTTTCAGCATTGAATACCGCAGAAAAAATTCAGAAAAAAGCCGCCAAATATGATTTCGACTGGTCAAATCAAAATGATATAATTTCCAAAATCAAAGAAGAATTGACCGAAGTAGAACAGGCCATGGCTCAAAATGATGACGATTCTGTAAATGAAGAATTGGGAGATTTGCTCTTCGCGGTAGTAAATCTCATCCGCTTCCGCAAGCAGAAAACTTCAGAACAGCTTCTGCGGGCGGCAAACAGCAAATTCGTAAAAAGATTCCAGTATATCGAAAGCGAACTTAAAAAACAGAACCGCTCTCTCGAAGAGGCAACTCTCGATGAAATGGAAAAACTCTATCAGGAGGCTAAAAAATGTTGAGTTCATCCCGCAGAACATGGATCATTTTGCTGACAGTCTTTCTCTGCTCAATGGTTCCGCAAAAAGCCAAAGCCATTGACCCTGTGACAATCGCAATCCTCGCTCCCATCGCCATCAAAGCCGCAAAAGTCATGCGTCCCTATATTCAAAAAGGTCTTATCTCCGGCACCAGAGGGCTTATTCAGACCGGCAAAGATACTCTTGAAATACTTTATCTGCCGTGGGGAGTCGTCCAAATGACCCTCGGATTGCCTTTCGGCGGCCTCGGTCCGGGTTTGAGGAATATCGGAAAAGGAGCTCTCGCTCCATTCAAAGTCGTGGCAGATGTGCTGTATCTGCCGATTCAATTCACAGGTTTTGTCAATTAGCGGAGCTGCAATGCCGATCCCCCCTTCAAAATACAAAGAAGATGCCGCAAGACGGGAATTGAAACAGCTTCTGCGTGAGTGGTACGGAGAACGAGACGGCAATCTTGCAATCACTGCTCACGACAAGCCGGTCAAAACTTTGGATGAACTCAATAAAGAACTGCTGCAGAATGCATTGCCGAAAAACCTTAATCAGCAGATCGAACTTGCCGCCAGATGGAAAGAAATTGTTTCGCCGCAATTTGCCGCTCTGGTAAATTTTTCTTCACTGGATGATGACGGAGTGCTTTTTCTTGAGATACGGCACAGTGCCTTTTTGCAGGATGAACTGGCTAAATCATCGGATTTGCTGCTCAACCGCATAAATTCCCAAATGGGCTCCTGCGTATGCAAAGAGATACGTTTCGTCCCCTCTGGCAGATCTTCATTCAGAAAATCAACGGAATTACGGAAAATAAAATGAAAAAAACAATCCTGAAAACAGCTGTTTACATCGGAAGTTTCATTCTGCTTTTCATTATCGGAGTGATCATTTCTGATACAATAATCATTGCCAGAGCCAAACATATCCTCAGTATTGCCGACTCTCTCCCTTTTGAAAAAGATATGCAAAAAGCATATCCGGATATAAATTCCGACGCCAACGGATTCTCCTTTATCAATAATGTATATATAAAGAGAAACGCACTGCCTGAAAATTTGAAAAAACTTGATGAACAAATCACAAAATCCGATTTACGCAATTCGGAAATACCGATTGAAACTTTGCGTAAATTCTATCAGGACCAAAATGTAATTGCTGTTATCGATACACTTTCAAGCATCCCATATACAACAAAATTCAGTTTGAATTATGTCTCAGAACCGGAACTGTACACGGAAAAATTGAATGTGCTTATGAAAATGCACAACTTTTATCGCCATTACCTCAAATTCTGCTCCTCAGAAAAACAGCATCTTCAGACTCTGCACGCATTTCAAAAATTGCTTATTCTCAATCGTGCATTGGAAAATCAAAACCTTTATATTACCGAAAATATGCTGCAGAAATTCTGGATTTCCGCTATTGACGCCCTCGTCCATTACGGTCCGAATGACAAACGCTACGAAGAATATTACAAATCTCTGCAAAAATTGATCGATTCACTCGACTTCAAATATTATCCTGAACTTACAATCCGTTACAATGAATTGAAAAAACTTCTCGAATACAACAGTTTACAGGAAAAAAATCCGCTGTGGGCATACCGCAATAAAATCGGAACCATCAAAGCCATGACCAATGAATTTTATAATACTCTCAAGACTTACCCCCTCCCCGCAAGTCTTGAACGCAATCCGATGCTGGAAAAAGATATTTTTCTGCAAAAGAAAATACAAACTCAAACTCAGCTGAAAACTTTGCTGCGGCTGAAGCTTTACTATTTGAAACACGGATTTTTCCCGGAAGCCATCGAAGGATTTCCCCCGCTGCCGCAAATCGAAAAACTGCGTTACAAACGCATTGCACCTGACGATTTCTTTCTGTCATTATAAGTTTCAGGCGTAATCCAACGCTCCGGCAGGCAAAAATTATTGATTTATGCGGATTTTATGAGTCATATTAACGGCATGAATCAAATTGCCATGACCGATTGGAAGATTTAAAAAGCAGGGCAAGTCGTATTTTTGTGCAAAAGATAAAATAATTTCGTGCAGTTCGGACGGATTTTCTCCGCAATCAAGAAACTCTCCGACAGCAAGAGCTGATATCTGTTTGAAAATTCCGCTGAGTTCCAACTGCAGCAGCATCCGGTGAATTTTGTACGGCGGTTCATTCAAGTCCTCAATTATCAGGCACTTATCTTTGAAATCACAAAGCAGTTCACTGCCGCATATTGAAGCAAGAACTGCCAGATTGGCAACCACACAATATCCGTAAAAACTCTCTTTTTCTGAAGTTTCAAACACCGCTTCGCTTCCGTCAACTGCATTGGCAAAAGTTGCAGCATTATCGGAATGAACAGCAAAAAGTTCCGGTGCTTTGAGAAACATTGCCCCCGTAACCGGAATACCGCATTGATGTTTCAAC
Organism: Lentisphaeria bacterium; assembly: GCA_017502435.1. Classification (GTDB taxonomy): domain Bacteria; phylum Verrucomicrobiota; class Lentisphaeria; order Victivallales; family Victivallaceae; genus RGIG5270. The sequence continues at coordinate 5,842 of JAFVUZ010000105.1, read as the reverse complement.
ATCATTATATGCAGAGATGTGACATCACTGTAACCGATCAGAACTTTCTGATTCTGCCGTAAAATATTCCAATCAATAAGATCATAAAGTTCAGCACAGCCATAACCGCCTCTCGCACAAATAATAAAATCAGTCCCGCTGTCGGCAAAAGCATTGTTCAAATCTTCCGCACGCAATTCGGCGGGAGCAGAAAAAAAATCTTTTTCAAATCCAATGACATGAGGCATTATTCGGACTTCAGCCCCCCATGAACGCCAGATTTTTTCAGATTGAGCCAAAAGTTCTGCATCAACTCTGCCGGCTGGAGCAATAACGCTGATTTTTTTATTTTTTATCCATGAATCAAACATTTTTTCTGTTCCGGAATTTACTTAATTTAACTTTCACACGGGCAATTATATAAAAAATCACCGCAATCAATACTGCCAGCGGCCCGGTCGGCAGATTGCAGCTGAAACTGACATACAACCCCAAAGTCAATTCCATCATCGCCAGCAGTATAGCAACTGTCATCATGGATGCCAGACTGCGGACAAAACATTTTGCCGTTGCCGCCGGCAAACTCAAAAGAGCAATAAGCAAAATAATACCTGCAATATTTACCATCAGCACCACTGTCATTGCCACAAGCAGTAAAAGCAGAAAATAAAGTGCATTGACATTTATTCCCCTCAGCCGGGCAAATTCAGAATCAAAAAGCATCATTTGAAGCGGACGGAAAAAAATTGCTGTAAGTATTGTTACAAGTCCTGAAAGTATCATGACCATATACAAATCACTTTTTGTCACCAGCAGAATATTGCCGAATAAATATCCCTGCAAATCCACATAACCCGGAGTTTTGGCGATAAAAAGCAAACCTATCGACATCCCCAACGCCCAGACTGCAGAAATTACAATATCCTCTTTTTCCCCGGCATGAAGCGATGCGAAATATATCAGCAACGCCGCCGCAAATGCTCCGAGCATTGCTCCGGTAAGCGGCGTCATCCAACTCAAGTTCATAACTCTGTTCAAATAAAGTGCCAAGCCGACACCGCCGAGAACAGCATGAGCTATCGCCCCTGCAATAGCACTTATATTGCGGCTGACGACAAAACTGCCGCTGATGCCAAGCGGAATACTGCCGAGCAGTCCGGCAATAAGAGCATAACGGAGAAAAGAAATATCTTTATCCAGAATCACGAAAATAAATTCTTTAAACATTTCTGCCTCCGTTTTTTTCTGAATGACCTGCACATCCGCACAGGCAGTCATGATTGTGTTCGACCATTTTTACATGATGCTGATAAATTTCATTGACATCCGAAGCTGTAAAATCGGCGGGGGAATGTACTTTGACAAATTTATTGACACAAATTATTCTGCTGATATTGCGGTGAACGAATCCGAGATCATGCGAAACCGTCAGCAGCGTCAGATTTTTCTGCAATTCATCCAGCATTTCATAAAAACACTGCTCCGCTCCGGGGTCAATATTGGCTGTAGGTTCATCAAGGAGCAGAATTTCCGGACGCGAAGCAAGAGAACGGGCAATCAGAACCCGCTGTTTTTCGCCGCCTGAAATTTCATTGAATGTACGTTTTGCAAGATGTGCCACATTCATCCGTTCAAGCATTTCCATTGCGATATTTTTTTTAGAACGGTCAAAAAATGAACCGAAAGTTTTGTGCATTGTTCCCATAGTGACAACATCCAGAACACTGAGTGGAAAATCAGTGTCAACGTGCTGTATCTGCGGCATATAACCGATTTTGTGCCTGACATTTTTTACGGTATCGCCGAGTATCCGTATGGAACCGGAATCAGGTTTTATAAAACCGAGCAGCAAGCGGAGCAGAGTTGTTTTACCGCCTCCGTTGGGGCCGAGGATGCAGCAGTTTTCGCCGCGGTCAACAATCAGATTTACATTTTTCAGCACTTCATGATTGCCGGAGTAGCTGTAATTGAGATTTTCTATCTCTATGATATGCTCACTCAAAAGCCGCCTCCAATTCTGTGCTGAAACGATTAAGATTTTTCAGAATATTGTAATCTGCAGGATCAATGGTAACAAGTTTTGCTTTGACTGTCTGCTGAATCGCACGTCGGACATTGGGTGATGCGGTACTTTGAACAAAGACTCTTTTTATTTTGTGCTGTTTGGCATAACGGCTCAAATAAGTAAGATTGGCAGGAGTTATTTCCCGGCCGTTGAATTCAAAAGAGAGCTGTTTTAATTTAAATTCATCGGCAAAATATCCGAATGCCGCATGATGGGTCAGAAAAGTTTTTCCCTGCCAATGGCTGAGTTTTTTTACAGCAGAAGCTTTGGCATTATCGATTTCCATGCATAATTTTTCACAATTCAGAGTATAAAAATCTGCATTTTCTTTATCAATTTCGCACAGAATTTTTTCCGCTTCCATTGCCATCATTTTCAAATTGCGGTAGCTGAACCATGTATGAACATCATCAGACGGATGTTCTGAAGAGTTATGAAGCGGATGGACCTCCTGAATTTTGTTTATATATTCTGCAAGATTGACAACACGGACTTTTCTGTTGCTTAGGATATTGGCAATACGTTGTTCAAAAAGCAGTCCGGTATGAAAAAAAACTTTGCCGGCAGTGATATTTTTGACCATATCCGGAGTAATGGCGAAATCATGAACATTTTTGCCTGTCGGCATAACTGTTTTGACTTTAACTTTTGCACCGCCGATGCGGTCAATGATAAATTTTTCAGGAGCAATTCCGACAGTTACTTCAACTGCCGCAAAAACCTGTATCACAGCAAAGAAAAATACAAAAATACAAAAAATTTTTTTCATAGATAAATCCTTTAATATTACTTTGCCTAAAAAATACATCATTTTTTTGAAAATGCAAGAAAAAAATCAGCTTGCCATTTGAAAAAAACAATAAATGCTTTAAATTATATGTATCGTATTTTTCAAACTGTAAATTGAAATAAATCAGAGGATTTTATGAAAATTGCCGCCAGCTGCCGCAAAGATGTTTTGCACGGGATTTCCGGGTCGGATCTGCTTTTTGTCTTTTTTGAAACAGACAATGGCCAAATACGTTCTGTTTCTGAAACAGCTTTTGTTGCAGGCTCAATTGAGCAATGTGCCGATTTTCTGGTCAAAAACGAGGTTGATTTACTTCTGACTCCGGCAATCGGAGAGTGTGAAAAAAATATACTTGACAACGCCGGTATCCACCTGATCGAAAACCTGACAGGACCTGTCAGAACTCTGGTCGAGGCGTATATCGGAGGAGTTTTATTTGATAATCCCAAATATTTTATTAATTAAAAGGTATTGATTATGGGCGAATGTTCTCACAACTGCGAAAGCTGTTCCTCCAAAGGCAGCTGCTCCAATGAAAAATTAAACGAAAAAATGAACCGCATCAAGAACAAAATATTTGTTCTTTCCGGCAAGGGCGGAGTCGGCAAAAGCACTGTTTCAGCTCTTATCGCTTTGAGCCTGGCACGCGAAGGCTTCAAAGTCGCACTGCTGGATGTCGATTTTCACGGACCGAGTCAGCCGACTCTCTTCAATGTACAGCACTCCCGTCTCGGTGCAACAGAAACTGAAGAACTTGAAGCACTGGAAATTGCAGGCATCAAACTAATTTCAATCGGGCTTTTGCTGGAAGATGCAGACCAGGCTGTCATTTGGCGTGGTCCCGCAAAAATAGGCGTCCTGAAACAGATTCTCGAAGAGACTGCATGGGGCGATCTTGATTATCTTATCTGTGACTTCCCGCCCGGCACAGGCGATGAGATACTCTCCGGATGTCAGCTTATCCCCGGCGACAAACGTGCAGTCATCGTCACGACTCCGCAGGAACTTTCACTGGCCGACTGCCGAAAATGCATCGACTTCTGCCGTCAGGCAGAACTGCCGATTGCCGGTGTTGTCGAAAACATGGCATATTTTGTCTGCGACAACTGCGACAAAAAACATTACATTTTCAACAACGGCGGCGGTAAAAAACTGGCTGAACAATACGGCTTGAAATTTCTTGCCTCTCTGCCGCTTGATCCGGCATTTCTGGAACAGTGCGACAAAGGAAATATCGCTGTCGCTCTCAAAAACTCCAGGCTTTTTCAGGATGAACTGCAGGATGTTGTAAATATTTAAACTCAAAATCCCAAAACGGCTGCTGCCAACCTTTTTCAGGTCTGACAACAGCCGTTTTTTATTTACGCTCTGTTCCAATCAAGGGTAAATAGGGAATTTAAAGAACTTAAGGAGTTTAAGGATAAAAAAATCAGCCTGTATATAAATATTATTTAAAGGAGAATTGTACGATTTTCCTCTTTTGAGAGTTCTGCTGCTTCAGCAATTGTTGTAGCAATAAGCCCCTGTTCGAGAGTGGCTTTATTTTCACGTTTGCCGAGAATTGTTTCAACGAATGCCTCCAGCAGAATTGGATCAGCCCCTCCATGCAGATCATTATGCGACAAAGAAACTTCATAAGTGATTTTTTCCCATGTCCAGCGTTTAATTACTTCAATGGTATTGCCGGAAAGACGCAGAGTTGCAAGCCCCCTGTTGCCGGTAACAGTATAAAATCTGTCGGACATACCGCAGACAAAGCATTCCAGATGACTTGCACGGACGCCGTTTTCATACTCAACCATGGCAATTCCATTATCATGCACGCTCAAATCTGACATATACATACATGAATCCTTGCGATAACCGTCATCAGCAACAGCTTCCTCGCCCCACATATTCTCATCAGTTACAGGAAAACTGTCACGGCAGATGCCTTTTTGACAATAGTAACACTTGGAACAGCAGGGCCCGGGCTGAATACCGTTTTCCAATTCAAAAGGAAAATTATCGGGAGTAAAAACACTCATTCCGGAAAAAGCAGAAACCTTTTTGGGAGCAGGAAAATTCAAAAGCCAATTAAAAATATCAAAATCGTGACTGCCTTTATGATTCCAGAGACCGCCGCTGTAAGATTTTCTGCCGTTCCAGCGGGACATATAAGTTCTGCCGCCGTCATAAAATTCACGGTTTTCAATCAGGATTATTCTGCCGAGAACGCCTTCATCGACGATTTCTTTTAGTTTTTTCAACAATGGAGCGTGACGTAAATTGAAGCCCATCATAGCAATTCTGCCGCTTTTTTCTGCGGCTTCAATAATATTCAAACCTCCCTGACGTGAAGTTGCAAGCGGCTTGTCAAGCAAAATATTTACGCCGTGATTCAATGCAGTAACGGCACATTTTTCATGTTCTGCATCCGGAGTCGTGATAATAAGTCCGTCAAGTTTCTCTTTTTTAAGCATTTGTTCAAGGTCAGTATAAGTCTGACTGACATTAAATTTTTCAGCGATATGTTTCAATCGAACCTTATTGATGTCACAAACTGCGGCAATTCTGCAGTCATTGCGTTTCTGAATCAACTCTCCGAAACAAAAAGCCCCCCTTGCACCAAGCCCGACAATACCGATTTCAGCAATATTTTTCATAAAGAACTCATTTTTAGATAAATTATAACCTTGCAAATTACATTTAATATACTACTGAGGTGTTTTTTTACAAATTTTTTTAATCAAAAAAAACTCATTTTTTTACCGATTTCAACCTCAAAAAACAATCTTTTTATACTCAAAAAGCCTTAAACTTTACAAAGTTTTAAAAGACGTTTTTTCCTCCTCTGAAATATACAAAAAGGCTGTGTACTAAACATAGACTGATTTTTTATTACAAGGGGGCTTACGCCGCCCCGGCGTTCCACCCGCCTTTCTATTACGCTGACGCGTGACGCCGATTGCCTTATCACGGCGTAGCTTTAGCGAAGACGGAACCCCGGCACCGGGTATGACCCGGTG
>JAFVUZ010000104.1 GCA_017502435.1 Lentisphaeria bacterium | reverse complement strand
GCAGACAGAGAATCGACCGCATCAGCAAAATGGGCAATGACACAGCCGGTGGTATTATAAACTGCTCCGGCATCTGAAATATCCCGCCCTTTTGCCATACATGATTCAAAAGTACCCGAAAGCAACGGTACCGGATTGACATATTTCCATGCCTTGTCGCAAAGTATCTGTTCATGCTGCATGATTCGACAGGCTTTTTCAATTTCAGCATAATAAGCATTTTTGAATTCTTCAAAAGAAGAATAATCTTTATCTGCTTTCAGTACAGAAATTATCTGACACGGCAAATACAGCACCGTTGAAACTGAACAGGAGATCTCCTTGCCTGCGACTGCGGGTTCATAACAGCCTATCGGGATGAAATTTTTTGCATCTTCAGGAGTTCTGCCGTGTTTGATCAGACCTTCGACGATTACATCATAATTCAAAGACACTATGGAAGTTCTGCCGTCACGGATACATTTGGCATATAATTCTGCAAAATCCTGCGGCATATTATCTTTTACAAGGATCGACAATTTCGGGTCAACAGTATTCATCTCATAATAAGTTTCCAGTCCGAGGTAGGATAATTCATTGAATACAGGTCCGAAACAGAAATTTTTGCCGTAGCGTTTTCCCTGATGTTTGGCATAAAATGCTATCCAGAATGTTTTTATCAATTCTTTTGCACTTTCCCGTGTCAAACGTCCACTTTCAATATCGTTACGGTAAAAGTTTATATACAATTCATCAAAACGCCCCATTGTACGGACTTCTTCACAGGAATATTCAATGGCGTCATGCAGGACGTATGCCAACGCAAATGCTTCATATAAGGTTTCAGGAGCATGATCGGCGATTTTTGCATATACCGGATTATTATTGATAACAGCGACACGGCGGCAAAATTCTGCCAAAGCTTCATAAACTTCTTTTACAGCACGGTGAAAAACTGTGTTGCCTTTTGCCGCGCGTTTTATCAGACCTGGAAGTCCGAGTGCAAGCAATGCTTTCCAGTCCGGAGCGACATGACTCATATCAACCGTCCACATTATGCCGGTCTTGAAATCTCTGAATCCGCAGCGGACACCGGGAATTTTTTCTTCTGCCAATTGCAAACCGGATTGAATATCTTCCCGCAGTAAATTATAAGTTTCCATTTTGCCGGGGAAGGGATTCTCTGGTTCAACAGCGACCGGAGCATGTTTGAGAAGCAGAGAAATAAGATATGAACGTGACAGAATACGATCTTCCGCAGGATTATTGATTTTGTGATTTTCCCAATCCCGCTTCAAAGCTTGAAGAGTCCATGAATTTTTATAATCATATACCGCATTTTCATATTGTTTTTCAAGTTCCATGCGGTTGTTTGCAAAAGAATACATAATTTCCTTCTTTTTTATCAAAAATCAATACATTGAAAAATAATATTTGTGATATTAATCACTTTAATATAATACATTAAAGAAAGTATTACCATGATAAAAAAATACAAAAATATATCAATTTGTGATGTTGAGATAAAAAACTTATTTTTTTAGGAAGGGAAGAGTATTATTTAATTGAATAAACAATGCGGTTATCTTACAGAAATAATCAGCAAGTCATTTTTTATAGGTTCTGTACTGAACCTTGACTGATAATTGGGAAAAAAGTACTTTTCTCTCGCAGAAGCTCCAGTTGCAATTTCGAACCGTCAAGCATTAACTGTTCAAAGCTGAATTTTATTTGAAAAATCCAGTATATCAACAGGAAATAAAAAACGACTTTGTGGGACATTTCTCACTAAAATGCACCATAAAGTCGTACTGTGTTCATTTTTAAAAAACTTTCTTCCGCAAAATATTTTTTCAGCTGCTGTTATCTGCGGTAGAGTTTGATTACCGGCAGAATGATGCCTTCGACGTCAGGTATATCAATGATCAGGGAAGAGTTTTTGAATTCAAAAGAAAGTTCTCTGTTGTTATTGAGCATGATTGCTTTTGTGAATTGATATTTGCATCGAGGTATGATGACTTTGTGATTTTTATGTGCCCAGTGGACATAAATATAAACAAAATTATCTTTGCATGAAGTACATCCGTAAGTTGCACCGGAAATATCAATGCGGTTTACGCCGGAAACCGCTTCATGGCAATTTTTCATCCAATTGCCGATTTCACGTAGTTTGTCGAGTTCTGTTTCAACGATGGACCCGTCTTCACGCGGGCCGATATTCAAAAGCATGTGTCCTCCGGCGGAAGCGACTCCGGTCAGGTCTTTGAGGATGGAGAAAGTGTGTTTGTAATACTGGTCTGCAGGAAAATATCCCCAGTGCAGATTCATAGTCATGCATGCTTCCCAGAGCCGGTCGTGATCTTGCGGCGGAGTGAGAATTTGTTCGGCAGTATGGAAATCTCCGGGGTGGCCGGAACGGTTGTTAATGATGATTTGCGGCTGCAGTGAACGTACCATGGCATTGAGTTCAGCGGCTTTCAAAGTATCTTTATTGAGAAAACTTGTACCGTTGAAATTGGGAGCTCCGTCATACCAGAGCAGATCGATAGTGCCGTAATTTGACATAAGTTCGCGGACTTGGAGGTGAACTGCTTCGATGTAAGCATTCCAGGCCTGCGGAGCTTTTTCAGGACCGACATTGAAGACTTCAAAACCCCAGTCAGTGGGTGAGAAATAAATACCGACTTTCAAGCCGTATTTGCGGCAAGCTTCGACATAAGGCCGTATAAGGTCGCGTTTCGGGCCGTGTTTTACTGAATTGCGGTCGGTTGAATCAGTATCAAAGAGGCAGAAGCCGTCATGATGTTTAGCAGTAAGTACCATGTAAGTTGCGCCTGCATTTTTTGCGGCGGCGGCCCATATTTCCGGGTTGTAATTTTTTGCTGAGAAGTCATTAAAATGTTTATCGTATTCATCGAGAGACATTTTTTCCTGATGCAAGACCCATTCGCCTCTGCCGATTGCGGAATAAATTCCCCAGTGCACGAAGATTCCGAGAGGAGAATCTTTAAACCATTGAAATTTGCTGTCCATAAAAATTTTTCTTTCTAAATATAAAAAGTTATTTTTCAATTAAATTGCATAGTTATTAAATTTTTCTTTTTATTATATCTCCAATATTTGCAAAATCTTCCTGAAGAAGTCCTGCTTCTTCTGCTGTTTTGGCTATTTCATTGATATAAACAGCAGATATTGCCTGCGGATAATGAGCATCACTTCCGTAAGTAAAACGACAGCCGGAACATTTGGCACAATTGATGATTTTCAGTATTGCTTCATGTTGTTCCGGAGATTTTGCTTGTGAAAAATAGTCACTGTTTAATTCAAAAAAAATATTTCGTTCTGCAGCCAGTCCATATATGTCGATCATTTTTTGTTCGGAACAATTTAATATACCCGGAGCAAAAAATTCCATAAAACCATATGGAAGCATGGGGTGAGCCATAATCGTTGCCAATCCGCTTTTTGCACATATTGAGAATCTGTCAAGCAGGAAATTTATTAAATTTTCTGCGGTACATATGGCAGGTTTTTTAATATAATTCTGGTGTATATGGTTATGCGGCATTAAAACAAAGTCAAGTGTTTCCGCAAAATCTTTGGTAATACTGAATTGATTGAATCCTGTCATTTCTGCTTCTGCACCCAGAAACACTTGTAAATCAGATGGTATATTTGCATTTGCAATTTCTTCCCGGAGTTCCGCTATAATTTCATGATTGTTTTTGGCGAGATATTCAGGCCATGTTGATTTATCCGGATTTTGCCATAAATGATCGGCAAATCCAATAGCAGATAAATTTGATTTTCCGGCAATATGGCAGATGTTTTGTACATTTTGTTCCGGATCATTGCTGCATCCTGAAAAATGCGTATGGATATGCCAATCCTCTTTGATTGTAATTTTTTTTGTCATTTTATTTATCCGAATCGGAAAGAAAGGAACAAATCGAAAGTTCAATTTGTTCCTTTTTGTCTTGTTTTACCGGTTATTTGACGGGGGTAAGAGAGATGTCGTCAAGATAAAATGCACCGTATGTGCCGTAGAAAGCAAAAGTACATTCTTTAGCTCCTTCGGTCTTTTTGCCGATTTCGACGACTTGGGTATAATCTTTCCAGGCATTTGCGGTATCATCTTTCAAAACGTGGATTTTTTCGGAGGTGATGAATCTGGCAACCTTGCCGGTTTTGGGGTGGATACCGTAGCAGTAGCAGTTAAAAGCGAGAGAGCCTTTGCCTTTGGCAGAGAATTTCAAAGTGTATTTGCCGGGTTTGAATTTCGGAGCAGTACACATGAACTGACCGCCTCTGGATTCAAAATAGAGTGAATTTTTACCATTTTTGACGTTTTCTTTGTTTTCGCCTTTTTCTCCGACGGTGATGACTTTGACAGTGCCTTTACCGTTGTTGACGAGCCACCATTTCGGAAGTTCGAGAACCGGACCGTTGTTGCCGATGTTCCAGCCTTGTTTGATCTGTCCCATCAGATGTTTGCTGGTGGCTTTGGCTCTTTTTTCAACGATTTCGAAGTCACCGTTTCTCAAGACGGATTCAGCGGCAGTTACTCCGCAAACAGTTGCGGCACAAATGATTGTGGTGAATAATTTTTTCATGGTCATGTTCCTTTCGGGTTTATTTGACGTTAAATGTTATTGAAGTTTTTATACCGCCGATTGCGTTTTTGAGTTCAGCGGTCCATTTTCCTGAAGGTTCATTAAATGCCGGAACGAAGCGTGCCGTATTGCCGGTCAGACGCTGAACATCAATGATTCTGTCTGACGGATCTTTGACGGTAAGTATTGCCGCATTTTCAAAGTTGCCGATTTTGAACTGAACAGCTTCACCTTTTGAAAATGAAGCGGAAAACTTGTCGACTTTGATTTCTGGTTTCATCGCAGTTTTTTCCAGACAGACGAAAATGCGTCCGACGGCAGGGGCAAGATCGACATTAAATGATTTTACATATCCGAGATATTTGTCTTTTACAATGTCATAAACATGCATTGGCTTTTTCAATATTACAGTGCGGAAAAGAGAACTATCAACTGCAGTTTTGACTGCTGCTCCTTCAGCCCCGACTGCACTCTGGCGGGCGGCTCCTGCGGCAGTTCTCGGAGCGAGGATGCAGAGAGAAGTCGTTTTCTCATTTTCAAAAACTGAGAATTCACGTGAAGTCCCTTTGTCATCAACAACCGAATAAGAAGGGACTACGCCTGCTTTTTTGAAGATATGCAGCAGACCTTTCTGAATGCCGGCAGCTTCACCTTTCATTGAACGGGCATAAGAGCCGCTCAAGTAGTCATCGAGATAAACTGCATACCCTTTACCGTATCGGGCAATATTCATTTTTTCAAACTTGCCGAAAACGTCTTTGAGAGCACTTTCGGAATAGAATCTGCCGTATTTATTGGCTGTTGCAGGATTATAATCAGCAATGACCATGCCGCCCTGTTTGACAAATTCACGGACGGAAGCAACTTCTTTTTCGCTCATTGCCTGCGAGTAGGGGAGCATCAGAACTTTTGTACATGCAGGAACACCGTTTTCAAGACTCTGCTGATCGATATAGCGATAACCGAGTCCCAGACTGGATAGAATGCCTTGAAAATCAGCAAGAGAAGCATCCCAAGTACTCTTATCGGGATTCAAAGTTGCAACGTGAAGGTTGCTGTTTGAATAGTGAATAAGAATATCGTCATAGCGGGGAGTTGAATTCAAAAGCATCTTGCCAATAGCTTTTTCTTTGATGATTTTGACTTCATCACTTGCTTTGGTGAAGTGCGAAAGCAATTTCAAATCAGGGCCGAAAATACAGGCGTTTGAATAAGTGGAGGCCGTTGCGGGAACACCGCTTGTCCAATAGAAAATACTGCCCATCCCTGCAAAAAGATAACGCCACGGCTGCTGTTGAATATATTGATCGTTCATTTCACCTTCATAAGAACCGAACCATGCACCCCGCAGAGGCGGAATATTTTTGCTGCCTTTCATATACTGAACGACTGCCCATGCGTCACGCTGAACGAAATAGGGACAGCAGAATTCAAAATGCGGTATCATTTTGGCCAGATTGAAACTGCCGTAAGTGCGGGATGTTCCTGCCATCCCCTCAATGCCTACACGTGCTTCCGGATCGACGGAACGGATTTTGGTTTTGTAAAAGAGATGCAGTTTTATAAATTCTTCTTCCATAAAGAGGCGGTAATCAACCCATTCGCAATATTTGCCGTTTTCAACTGATTTTATGAACGGGTAAACTTTGATTTCATTGAATGATTTATATTTGCTTCCGTAATTTTTATTTAAGTTTTCAATAGTACCATGTTCACGTTTCAGATATTCACGGAAGCGGCGCTGGCAGTCATCGCAGAAGCAGTTTTCATCTTCAAGCACATCGGCTCCGGTATTTTCATCGCCGAGATTATAGAACATGACACCGATATTTTTTGCACCTCTTGCAATTCTGGTCGTGAGGTATTCGCGGTCAAGCGGACGGCCGTCTTTGTCAAAAGGCGAACCGTTATTCTGCTGCATCATCTCATAGTAACGGTAACCGCATTTTTTGCGGTGACGGATAATATGACTGCCGACGAGACGGATACTGTATGCCGCATAATTCAAACCTGCACGTTTCAGATTCCGGGGGATGAAATGACTCCGTTCTTCAGAGGCATAAAGTGCATGAGCATCCATCACAACATCAATACCATGAGCCGCCATCTGCTTGAGCAGTAAATTGGCGGTACGGGTGTTTGAGTTCGCATATGACCAGATCCCGAAAATGAAGTCACTTGTATCGCGTGTGGTATCAAAATAGATCGGGGTTCTTATTTCATCTATTAATTTGCCGTCTTGTATAAATTGAGCGGAAAGGTTCGCAAAAGAGCTTTTCTGATGCAGTATTTTTGCGGTGAAATCAAGTGACTTTCTGCCGGAAAAAGCGTAGTTTCTGCGATAAATTTCTCTCCCGAAATTATCGATGGCGGAGAGTTTGACAATACCTTTGGCAGGTGCGGTAAATTCGATTTTGCCGCTGATGACTTCGTCGATTTTCCACCCGTCTTTCGGGAGGGTGATATTTTTTAAAATAACAGATTTTTTGATATTCAGCGGAGCGATTTCATAATCTATTGTTTTGTTGTCTGATGATATCAGTTTGACTTCCAGAAGTTTTGCGGTGACGGGCAGTTCGGGGAGTGGGATGGAAATATTTTTTTCCGCTTTCTGTGTACCTTTGAAAATTTCCCTGCCGAATTTATCAAGAACGGCATAAGTAAATTTGCTGTTGTTTGGAGCTGCTTTTTTCAGTTCGACTTTTCCGTCAGGTGAAACGTTTTTGATGATTGAACGTTCGGGGGCAGTCATGTGCCAGAAACATTTGCCCATAAATGCCATGATGTAATCGTAATAAAGAGGATCTTCAGATTCATACGGAGAAAATGCACCGACACGACCGATTGTTCCGATTTTCACTTTTATTTCAGGATAATTTATAACAAGTATCTTTCCCTTGCCGAGAGTACCGATTTTAATATTTGCCTCTGCAAGGGATGGAATCGCTTTGAAATTAAAATCGATATCTGTTTTTTGGAAGGAGACATTTTCAAGTGTCATATCAGAACCGTCGTCGGGAATAATTATCAGACCTTTGCCCTGTTTTACCAATTGGAGGACTCTGTTTCTGATATGCGTCGGGAATGCGTTAAAATTGAATTTGCCGAGCACGATCAAATCGCACTGCGCCATTTCCGCAAGAAGTTTTTTCTCCTCGATCTGATAATCTTCATTTCTCATTATTGATGCATAGGGAGTTCTGATTTTTTTCTTGCTGTTGTGAGCAAGAGTAAAAGGAGAGAAGTCCTTCAGATTTAGAACGGGCCAGAGTTTGTAATTGTAATCAAATCTCTGCTTGAGTTCAAGGATCTCACGCTGACTTACGCCGCAGGCAAAAATCATGGCGGTCGGCTTTGTGCCGGTCGTTGTTTTGGCAATGGGCCGGTGGGGGGTGACGATTGATTCATCGAGTTTACGCCAGCTGACTTCGCCGTCTTTTGACCAGCCGAAACTTAAAAAAGCGATACAGGCCAATATGCCTGATAGAAGTGACTTAATGTTCATAAATTATAATCCTTTCAATTTTTCAAGAACAAGCATTTCATCTTTTATATCCCGTATGTCGATTTCAGAACCGTTCACTCCAAGCATTTTTATACGGGCGGCAAAATGCTGATACAAACCTTTCTGTTTGAGTTCAACTGTCAATTTTTTCAACTCTTTTCTGACTTTTGCCAATTGTGATTTTTTTGCAAGGTCAGGATCGCCGAAAATGAGTTTCCCGAATTTGTCGGGACGGTTGAAAACTGCACCGACGTGAGCCCATGTGCTGAAATATCTGCCGTTATTTTGGGGATTTATGACATTGCGGCAGAGATTGAAGCCCCAGGTATCGCCAAGTTGAGGTTTGACCATGCCTTCGTCAGAATAAGGGAGTCGTATCTCAGTTTCCCAGCCATTGGAAGTTATTTTTGTTTTTGCTGTCCAACTTGTTTTTGTTTTTTTGAGCCAGCGTTTGTCCCAGCGGTCGTTATTTGCACCGACGGCGATCTGCTGGTAATTGGAACAGGTTCTGCCGGGGTCGAGGAAAATTTCAATATTTTCACCACGCGGCCATACATTGTCTGTACCTTTTGGCAAATTTTTCAGATTTTGGACATAATGGTCCTGCAGTTTGACTCGAATGGTAACAGCTTTTTCATCGAAAGTGACGTTAAACTTTGTTTCGAGCGGAATTTTGGTATTATTGTCATTGGCATAAACGATATTATCATACCATTTATCCGGCATAACATATGCAGTCTGAGCGAAAAGACAGGTAAATATCCCCGAAAAAAGTATAAGGAATGCTGTTATATATTTTTTCATTGCAATCCCGTATTTTATCAGTATCTGTTGAACCATGTAAAGTTGGCGCCTGAGCCGAGATACGGAGATTTATCTCCCTGCGTACAGAAATTGGAGATATACACATTGTAGTCGAAAGTTTCAACATGGCCATCCATAAAAGCGTGATTGTTAAGTTTTCCGTGATGCGGGACTACCTGATTTTGACCGCTGCCCCAAATAGAGCCGGAGGTCGGATTAGCATTGCCGGATGAAGCGCTTACGGTGCCTGAAACACGACGGTCTGTTTCATACCACAGAATATTTTTTGAATGTTTGGTAAAAGAATTGATTTTGCGGCCGACATATTGATCATTGGCACTGCCGGAATTGGGAGCATTTACCACGCTATTGTAAAGATAACTGAAATTTTTAAAACCTCCGTATGCGTAATAATCTGTATTTACTGTTCTTGTTGAATCAGCGGGACAGTCAAGAAGTTTGCCTTTGATATATCCAAGGGCTCCCCATGCACCTTTTTCGGTAAGAAACATAATTCCCTGGGCACTTCCTGCCGCCTTGTTGCCTTTGTCGCTATCAGCATAAAAAGGAAAATAATCATCGTAATCAGACTGATATAATGAAGTGCCGAGCCCTATCTGTTTCAAATTGCTTACACATGATGCCATCCTTGCTTTTTCCCGGGCTTTGTTCAATGCGGGCAGCAGCATACCGGCGAGAATGGCGATGATTGCAATAACAACCAGCAATTCAATCAGAGTGAAACGGATGTTGGAAAGCATTTTGTCATTTCGGTTGTGTGCGTTTTGCATTTTTGGTCCTTTCTGTTGTAAAGTTGACGGGGGGGGCGGTTTCAAATTCAAAATAATATTAATGTTATATTATTTTTGTTTATGCATTAAATATACATTAATGTTGTTTTAATGTCAAGTAATTTTATGAAAAAAATTCAAAATTATTTGTATTTCAGCTGAAAAAAAATATTTTTTTATATAATTATACGGTTTTTTCTGAAAACAAGCTTGCATTGCAATGATTTTTGATGTATATTAATGCATTCTATGATTTAATATTGCAATCAATGTGCATTAATAACAGTTTCAAAAGTATAAAAAGGAATGAAATGATACAGCCCCTCCTTAAGCAGGATGTGATAACTGAAAAAGTTCGCAACTGGATTCTTCAGGGAAAATACCGTCCCGGAGACCGTTTGCCGACTAACATTGAACTCGCTGAATTTTTCGGCGTGAATACCAGAACTGTAGCCGCAGGTTTGAGCCGTCTGGTCAGCGAGGAACTCATTGAACGCGCCCCGAAAAGAGGAACGATTGTCCGCCGGAAGATCAAAAAAATCACCAGTAACTGTGTACCTTTAGTGGCAATGACTGAAGGACATTTATATTCAAATATTGCTCATGTGACAGATGCATTGCTGCAGCGGGAAAAACTTTTTCCGATAGTTATAGCTCCCAAACATTTCAATTGTTCGGAGCTTATTCAATCTTTTTTTGAGCGTATCGCTCTGCATCAGCAGCCTTTTGGTTATCTGATTGACGGCGAAATGAATATTCCTTACAGTTATATAATTGAACATGCAGCTCAATTTGTCAATTCTGTATTTATATTTACTTATCATCGCAAGGAAAAAATTCCTTTTGCCAAATACGTACTTGTTGACTTTGACGCAATTGGCGTTATGGCGGCAGAATATTTTGCTGCCAGAGGTGTGAAAAATATCCTTTTCCCGGCTTTGAATGAACCTTCTTATCGCGGCCCCGGAAGTTCCAATCAGGAACTGGTGATGCATGGGCTTGCCCGTCGTGCCGCTGAATTGGGAATAAATTTTGATGAAGGTTTTTTCTGGAGGCTTCATGCGGGTGCGCCGCTGGAGGATTTACTGTCTGCCAAAATCCGGAATAATGAAGTGGAGGCAATTTTCTGTTACACAGATTTTCATGTTTTGAAAACAGTTGATATTTTGCGGCGTAATGGAGTTGCAAGTGCTCATCTGCTTGGCAATATGAATACTCCGCACGCAGTAAAATATGGAATCCCTTCTTTTGACTGGCAGGTGGATAAAGTTATGGAAACGGCTGTAAATATGTTGATAGGTAACGATTTGCGGAATGATGTGAAAATTTCTCCTCTCATCGTTGAAAATGATAATGGAATTGATGTTTTTTCTCAGAATATATCTTAATTGAATTTGAATCAAGGATTTTGCAAAATGAAACCATTTGATATCCGCGGCTTCAATATGTGTGAAAGTTCACGCCGGGTATCGCAGAAGCAAAATTTTCAGAGTAAAAACAAAAGGATATTTTGGAGTTTTCCAACAGAAATTGTCCAAAATACCCTTACAATACAAAAATCAAATCATATTCTTACCAATCGGCATTGCTTCATCAAGCGATGCCCGGAATGGAGATGATTGTTCTCCCGTGATGCTTTTCAGAGTATGATGAGACGGATTATCAGCCCAGGCATACCATACGGCACTCGGGGCGGCAACTTCCGGAGCATAAACTTTCAAAGTATGTCCGTCAATGAGTTCCGCTTGAGCCCGGAAAGCCTGCATATCTTTTCCTGCTACAGCGAATCCATCTGCACCTTCAGCAATTTCATCACCGGAAAATTTAAGGATAAGTGCATTATTTCCGCAAGATACAGACTCCAGCTGCGGAGCTTTGAGAGCGGGCATTTTTGACATTCTGCGGATTTCTTTTCCGGCAATAATTTCACTGACAGCCTTTTTATTAACGGGATGAAGTTCGGCGACATCTCCGAATTCAAGAGTTACAATGCATTCAGAGTTCGTGTCAGCTGCGGCAAAATGTTGAGCTTCACGAAGTTTTGCCCATTGGCTGTAAGGTGCAAAAAAATGTTCTGACCCGAAATAAGGCAGCTGAACAATATAAAAAGGAATTTCCGGATTTTCAAAAATATCCCGCATATCACCGATCATGTTACGCAAAAGATTACGATAAGTGTGAGCCATGCAGATCGAATTGGCTTCTCCCTGATACCATATAATCCCGTTGATTGCAGTTCCGCCGAGCGGACGGAGCATATTGTCATAAAATATATGAAATGAATTTGTACTGCCGGGTCCGAGACTCCGCATACAGGTCATACCTTCAACACCGGCGTCAAAAGTTTCACAATATTTCCACTGTCCGGCAAGAGACATCCGTATTTTACCGTCAGTGGAAACAAGATACATTTCACTTGCCGGTCCGATCAGACCGCCATCCTGACAAATTGAGAACAGTGATGCACCGCGAATGGCAATAACATTTCTGCCGTTCTGAAATGTACCTGCAGGGATATCATAACTCCGTACTTCATGATACTTGCTCATATCCAGCATATGCCCTGTTGAGCCGACAAGTTTGCCATTCACATAAGTTCTGTCCTCCTTGTCAACAGCCCCGATATGGAGCTGAAATGTTGAATTCCGGGCATTTTCCGGCAAAAATATCTCTTTTCTGAACCAGAAAATTCCGGCATGATTGTGGCCTGCCTGAGTCCAGCTGTCAGGAATTGACATGGAATCCCAGCAGCTGTCATCAAATTCAGGTTTATGAAATCCGTTTTTTTCGCCGTTATCTTCGGGAATTTCAGGGAATAATTCATGCAGTTTTTTATCAAGTTTTTCCTGTAAAGAGAGAATTTTTGCTCCGTATTCAAAATCACGGATCGAAACATTATTTTCATATTCGAGCATTTCTGCACGGTATTCCGGCATATTCATCAGAGATTTACGGCTCAACCATGCTTCTATATTGATTCCACCTATTGAAACGTCAATTATACCGACGGTGATATTGGTTTCCCGGTAGAGTTTGCGGGCAAAAAAAGCAGCGATTCCTGAAAAATTTCCGATGTTTTCTTTGTTCGCAGCGGCCCATTGACCGCCGACTGCATTCTGCCGTCCGTAAAAAGTTCTGACCGGAACTTTGAAATAACGTATCCCTGCCAAATCGCTTTCATCAAACTCCTCCTCTGCCGGCTTGCACCATTTCACAGGAAATACTATATTTGACTGTCCGGCAGTCAGATAAACATTGCCGATTGCAATATTCGTAAAAGTAAGTTTCTCTCCGTTTGAAATAATTTCAAGAGTAAGATTTTCTGCCGGTTCCATCGGCGGGATACGGACAGAAAAACGTCCATTGTCTGAAGAAACTGCAGAAAGCAGCAGATTATTGAAATGGACTTCTACAAATGCATTGGCGGCGGTATAACCGCTGATAACATTGCTTGTGCCATGTTGAAAAACTGCATTATTCTGCATCAGACTATCAACTTTGAGAGAAGAAATGACATTTTTTTCAGCAGTCTGATTCTGCGGGATATTGATTTCAATCATATTTTAAAGATCCAAAATAAAAAGTTATTTGTGTATAAAAAATGCACCCTTTGGGGTTGAATCCAATTTTTCCGGGTGCATATAACGATTTTTTAATTCAGCAGCAATTTTTGACAGCTTCAAATTTTCAGCGTTTTTTGTAATCGATTTCGATTTCAAGATCTTCAAAAATAACTTCACTGTTGGCATTGGCGGCGATAAATGGACGGATAGTTCCGGTAAGGTCACCTTTGTTGCCATTGGGAACAGTAAATTCATATTCGATTTCCTGTTCTTTGCCGTTTACCGCAAAAATCTTTCTGGTATTGACTGAATCAATGAATTTATTGCCGTGTGCATAAGTATAAAAACCGATAATCATAGTACCTCTGCCTTTTACATCGACAGAGAATTTGATTTTGTCACCGGCTTTAGCACGGATAGCATCTCTTTTGAAGAAAAAGGTGGGGAATTTTTTTGAAGATATTTTATAAGCCTTTGAATCATTTTCGCTTCCCTGAATAACAATACCTGTACCCAGCCCCTCTTTGCGGTTCTGATTCAAAAGCCATCCTTTCATGAGAGGATCGCCGATTTTGCTGTTGTTGATTTCATTTTTCAATTCAAGATCAGAGGCGAAGATTGCGGCACAGCAGCAGCAAACAACGAGTGTAATAATTTTTTTCATATATTTCTCCTTTTTTTTACGGGATTTCCCCATTTTTTCAAATATAATACAGAAATATCAAAAAGTCAAATATCAATATTTCTTTTTATGTTTTATTGAAATTATTTTCAATATTTAAAACAAACGGATCACACAGCAATGTATATTTCCTTTGAGAGAAAATGTGATTCTGTCTTTTTGAATTTCAAAAGGAAGCACTTCCCAATTTTTTTCTCCCGGCTTCAAAATTTCCGCACCGGTGCATTTTCCGGGGACTTTGACACTCAATTCGACACCAGGAACTGCTGTGTCACGTTCAAAAACTACACCGATAAGATATTCTTTTTTCTGACGGGAGCGGAATATTTCCGCTTTTACCATATCTGCCGGCGTGATCCGCAGGGGGTCAGCTTCGAGCAGAATTTCTGCACCGAAAACTGCCTTTGCCAGCGGCAGATAATCATTGTATATTTTTTCAACTTCCGGAGTCCAACCTGCATAAGTCAGAGTGGAAGAACCGCCAAATGACCATCCTGCACCGGAGAGAATACAGCAACGCATGATTTTTTCTGCAACAAGCGGAGAAGTCGGATATGAATGTATCAGCATCGGTTTATGCAGACACAGATATTTATGAGTTTCAAAATTCCCGCTGACGCCTTCTTCCATAATGGCATCTGTATAAATTCCGCACTCCATATCAAAAGGACCGTTGCCGAGAATCGGTTTATTAAGTGCATGAAGTTGTTCTGCAAGTATTTTAAGATTTTCTTCAATACTTACGCCGTATTCATATCCTTCGCGGCCGTCGGCGGCAGTTCTGCCGTCTTTGTGAGCCCAGTCAATAGTCTGATAACATATCTGGTCGGCAAAAACACCGTCAATTTCAGGATAAACTTCCAACATCCGTTTGATTCTGTTCCGCAGGAAATCCCCGAAAGCATTACCTGTTCCGGCATTCAGAAATATACACTCTTTCCATGTCGGGATCATATGACCGCCGGCATCACGGGCAATGTCCCGGGGAAAGTTTTTCTCCGCCCATGGAATCAAGGCATCGCCGCTGCACTGAAAGTAATACATTGCACGGATATTTTCTTCATGCAGAGCAGCGATGTGATCATGCATCATCTGTCTGGTGACGGTCAGATCACGATTTTCAGCGAGTTCCGGATAGTCATGAGCGATAACGCTTGTCCAGGAGTCCTCTTCCGGGACATATTCTCCATAATTCGGGAAATGGTTATGGATTTCGACCCAGTCCGGCCGGTATTCGCTCAAATAGCGTTTTTCAGTAAAAGGATTGGTGATTGCGAATGAAGGATACGAAAAAACTTCCTTGATTGCCGGTTCAAAAAATCTGCGGTATTCAGCAGAATACCATGCCAGTCCCGGACGCCAGCAGCCTTCATGACCGCGGAAAAGCAGAGTTATTTCCACCGGTTTGTCTGCAACTTTCAAATGCGAAAATTCAACATACAGTCCGGTACCATGATAATCCTCAAAGCGGAAAGAAAGTCTGCCGCCCGTACGTCCCGGTTCTTTGGCAACTGTAAGTCCTGCATTTGTTACCGGGTCATAGAGAGTAACTGCAGGGATCACCGTACCGTAACAAATATCTCCATAATAAACTGTCTGACCGCCAACATCCCAAATATCTCTCGGATAACCTCTGCGGGCGGTCCATATTTTCTGATTGTACTGCATTGCCTGATACGGTACGCGGAAACTTACAGCAGCTCCATCCTCCGGAGCTCCTGAAGTACGCACCAGCGAGAGGGTACAGACCAGATGTTTTTCTTTTGCCTGCCAGCGGGCGGAAACTTCAGTTCCCGGTGAGGAAGAAAGTTTACCGGGAAAGCCGTTGAAAAGTTCTCCATTGATGAAAACTTCATCAACAGCACCGTTTGAAGCAGTTTTTATTTTCAGATTTTCTATTTCAAAGATCATATCTTTCATTTCAGATTTTCTCCATGATAAAAAAGACAGCAAATTTCATTTCTTTTTGACAAGTTTCAGTAATTTTGCTGTAAACGGTTTAATTTCAATATTTTCAGTTTTTTCTGCAGTCCACTGCAAATTTACATTGAAAACAGGAGTAATTGGTTTATTGCTGTTGTTGATTGCAACTGCCCAGCATACATCATCACCTGTTGGATGTTCGGTCAATGTGACCAGAGGATTGCTGCAGGAAACACGTCTTCTTGAGCTGATATGTTCTGCCAGGGGAGCATAAAATTTTCTCCATGCAGGCTGTTCAGGTTTGTGGAATGCCCCGGGAACATTGCCGATGGCTTTTTCCAGCGGCAGAGTCATAAGATAGCACCAGCCATTGCCGTATTTTTTGCGGACAAAGACCGGGTTGCCGTCTGCTTCACAAGCGAGCACTTCAGCGTCAAGCACATTCAATGATGTTTTCATTTCAGCCGGGATTGTGAATTTTTCACCGTCAAAATCCACGATTGCGGGTGCGGTACGGATTTCACGGCCTGAAACTTCAACGCCGAAAAATTCAGTAAAATCCGACAAAGCACAAGTATCCATTGAAACATAAACAACAGCACCATTTTTCACTTTTTCAATCAGAGAGTCCCATTCATAACCGTAAAGACTCTGATCCCCTGTTACTCCGGGGATGATATAAAGCGGAGCGTCAGTTTCATGTTCAGAGGTGAATCTGTAAAGAATATCAAAATTGTTCTGTTTGGCAAGCAGCAATGTACTGCAGGCATTTGACAATGCATCATTCATATTTACACCGCGGGTGGCAATGCAGACCGCATCACGCTGGAAGGGCGGCAGTTCATCAAAGGGCAGATTGTCTTTGAATTCTTTAAATTCTCTGAATGATTCCATAAGTTTTTTGGGACGTCCGTCTTTATAAAACATTCCGAGTTCACGCTCAATGGCACTCCAATGATAAGGCGGAAATTTAAGATGTGCCTGATCAAATGCACACCACCAGAGAAAATCTGATGAACCGTATGCCCAGCAGTTGAACAATGCACCACGCAGGAATGTCGCTTTTAAATCCTCCGAAGTATAGGAGGAGGAAAATGTTCCGATTTCTTCAACATTGGCAGGCAAATCAACAATATCACCGTAATAAAGCATTTCAACAACCGGTTCCAATATGGTACGGATGGTATCATGAGAGTCAACTTTTGCGGCAGTTTTGCCTCCGGAGTGCGGATAAGGATGCGGTGTCATACGGTCACAGAGTTCGCCCTGAGTCTGAATGCTCCAGACGCAATCCCAACTGTGTTCATCTGCAGCACGCAGACCGTGCATTCCGGAAGCGACTTTTCTGTCGGGGTCTTCCAGACGGATAGCGGAACTTACAAGATGAGTCCAGAGCCATGCGGAATGGGAATTATGAAGTTCCTCAAGATTGTTGCATTCATTTCCGAGCTCCCACTCTTCGATAGCAGGGCAATCCTTGAGCATACGAACAAAACAGCGGATATATTTGACCATGTAACGCAAAGCGAAAGGATCTGTCTGGATATTGGTTTTTTCCAGAGCAGGCGGGCAGTAAAAAGAACCGCTCATCCAGCCGGTGACAATGGGAACACGCAAAGTCATATTATATTCATGGGCAATTTCTGCCAGACGGCGGAAACGGCGAATCATTTCCTCATCCACGCCTGCACGGCCGCAATAAGTGTCGGGACGCGGTTTGCCATGCATATAAACATCTTTGACCCAGCCGCCGCAGGTATGGCTTATTTCTATTGGCTGAAATAATTTCCAAATGGGGAATACGCGGAGCATTTCACATCCGTTAGCGGCGAGCAGTTTGAAGTCATTTCGAACAACCTCTTCATCCCAGAGTTCCCACATCCGGGTTCCGGCATGACTTGCCCAGTAATTACATCCTATTTTCATTTTATTATCTCCTTGGTTTATATAATTTATGACATTCTTAAATCAATATTGAATGGGACCATAACTTTTGCCGGATCAAACGGTATTCCGGCGGCCTCTGCTTTTTTCTGCCGGATATAAATATAGAGTTGTGAGGTGGAATTTTCGCCTTCTCTGATGTCCGGAATATTCAAACCGCCATTCTCCAGCAGGATATTTTCCGCCTCTTCAAGTCTGCCGCTATGGGCATAAACACATGCTTCCATGAAACGTATCAGAGGACGCTGACGGATACCTGGAGACATTGTATCAAGCAATTCAGCCATTTTGCCATATTCTTCCAGTCCGAGCAGCATTTTCAAAACTTCTTTATTGAAAGAAAGATCTTCAGGAGTTTCCCTGCCCGCCAGATAAATTGCCTCTGCGGCTTCGGCTTTCCTGCCCTGTTTCAAATACACATTCGCCTGCAGATGCAAAATATATTTGCGGGGACCGTCAGAGGCTCTTGATAGTGCTTCCAATGCTGAACGGTAATCGCCTTTGCGGTATTCATGCAATGCACTCAAATATGCTGTCTGCCATGATTGTTCTGCCTGACAAAGTTTTTCAAACCATGGGTCACTGACCAGATAAGAGTGAATATTTTCTTCTGTAATGCGGTTATTTTGCAGCAGTTCGATCCATGGAGTCTGTTCCTCTCCGACAGTTCCGAAATCAAGATGTCCGGTCAATTTCCGCTGCATACGCATCTCTTCCAATGCCCCCCAGCCGGAGCCGGATATTATATTTCTGCCGGGAACCAAAGCGATTGACTGCCGTGTTTGGGCAAGCATATTTTCCAAATCGGATTCAGGTATTTTTTTATCAAGCAATGCAGTTACTTCTGCAATGGCGTCCTGCCAATCCCCGAAAACTTTTTCAGGCTCAACATTGATTGAACCGTAACCTTCCAGCCACTCCCAGGCAGTTTTTGGCGGCATCGGCAGACATTCGATCTGTGAGCGTGCCAGTCCTGCCTGTACTTCAATGTAAGCGTCCAGTCCGGGACCGAGTAATTTTCTGTTCCAATGTCTTCCGCCCTGCGACTGCCCCCAGACAAAAAGTTTTCTGCCCCGCAAACGTTTGGTTGAAACATGGCAGAATCCGTAACCGTCCGGATAAATAAGGCATTCATAACGCCTTTTATCTTCAGGAATGTTATAAAAATGGTCTTTTACATATTTAAAATTGACCGGATACGTTCCATCAAAACCCTCTCCGTCAGGCAGAGTAAGTTTGGCAAGCATATGGTTGCCGCTATGGTACCAGTTCGCAAAAGTCGTTTCAGCAGGTACAACCACACGGCTGCCGGGAACTTCAGGCAATGCAATATTGCTCCACCAGTACATCGGCACAGTTTCCTTTGAAGGATTCCAGATACGTCCTCTGATATACAGAAAACGTGAACCGTCAGGCAGAAAACAATCATATTGAAAAGGTGTTCCGCGATCACGCTGAAATTCAAATATTCTCAAAACCGGAAATTTTTCAGTTTCAACAACTGCTGCAAAACGCGGGGACATGGTCTGTTCATCATGGCCTCTGCGGCCGCAGTTGAATTCCACACCACCCGCAAACCAGGCATTGCGGACGGCAAGATTGCAGGGGAGCAGAGCAGTATTTTCAAGAATGACATCACGTTTTTGTTCTTTATCATACAACGACCACAGTCTGCCGCCCAATTCAGGCAGAAAAACAGCCTTCAAGTATTCATTTTCAAGAACAGCCGCCTGAAAAGTCAATTCCTGCTGCGGCACATCATAATTGTCCTGCAATGTATAAGGCAGACCGTCCTTTATCATGCCGTAGCCGATAAAAAGTCCGTCATCTTCATCCAATTCAGCTTCTGCTTCAGATTTTATCAATTCTCTGATTGCCGGATACCAGCCGGATTTGCCTGCCGTACAGCCCATGATTTTAAATGGTTCAAAACGAAGTTCTGACATATTTATATTTTCCGATTTTCTTATTTTTCAAACTTCCAGCTCCTGCAGTAAATCAACTTTGCTGTTGATTGTTTTTTTGCATAAATGATTCAACTGACAAGAGATGGCATTCCGGATATTTTGTAAAAAACATCCGGAACCTCATAATTGATTATGTTTTTTAGAACTTTTTTACACTTTTGCCGTCTTTTGAGTAAGAAAATGTTATTTTCATCGGCATATCATACATTTGCTGGGCAGTCAGAGTTTCAACATGACCGTCAAGGAAACTCAGATTGGTGCGGTCTGAATGAATTCTCCAGAGAGCATACAACTGAGACTGCAAATCAGCAGTACTGAACCAGATATGCATTCCGGACAGGAATCGGGTGGGATTTGCAGCTTCATCAAAACGACCGGCATCACCGATAAGAGCAACTGCTGAAGGATTGGGCATCTTTTTGGGATACATCAGGGAATACATTGCAGTAGTATTTATGCCTTCGCGTTTTATACTATACCAGCCGCCTATCATATTGTAACGTTCAGTAGTTACTTCAGCAGTACTGTAAAAAGCCCATATTCCGTAAACATTACCATTTCCTGCGGGTCCGTATTGTGTATCAAAAACGTTCGGGATGGAAGGACATAATGCAACCTTGCTGTTCAAATAATTTCCTCTGACCAGCACCCCGACTGAATACGGCTGTGTCGGAGTGGATATATAAATACATCCGTCATTATCATCCTGATACATGGTCCATGCGGTCATGATCTGTTTCAAGTTGGCTTTGCATTTTGCTTCTTTGGCTTTTTCACGTGCCTTATTCAGTGCCGGCAGCAGCATTCCTGCGAGAATAGCAATGATGGCAATTACAACCAGAAGTTCAATGAGTGTGAATTTTTGAGTGAGTTTGTCTTTCATTTTTTTCTCCTTTGTTTTTGGTGGGGATCAATGATTTTATTTTATAAATATTTTCCCTTTACGGATAAAAATATTCTGCTTATTCTTCAACTTGCCGACTTTCCATGAAATACGCGGCCTTTTGTTCGGACTGTCAAATTCAAGCAGTTCCGCCAATGCGGTCGTATCCTGCGGAACAGAAACCACGACTTCAACTTCAATTTCAGAACTGTTGCGTTTGAATGTATAACGGTAAACAGCTTTTACACCTTTTGCCTCATATTCATGGCGGAAGGTGCAGAATGTACCGTGCATTTCAATTACAAATTTGTCCTTTGTGTCTTCAATCACCTTGCGTTCAGCCCAACGCTCACAATCAAGATAATAGACATCTTTGCCGATTACGAGTCTGTCCTTGAATTTCAGTGCATCAAGTTCAATGCCGTTATGCAGTGTAAATGCATTCGGATACATGGCTCCGGCAAAGAAACGGCAGTTGAATTTACCGGTGTTTACAGTCGTTACCATGGAACGCGGATTGTAATCTGCTATTTTCTTCAGGTCTTTTTCAAACGGGTCATAATCAGATGGTGCAGCGGCAATAAATCTGAATTGAGAACGGACAGAACTTATCAGACTTTCATCTTTGAAATCATCAGGAATTGCCAGCACCAGCTGAAAACTGCGGGGATTCAAATTGAAAGCATATTCAAATCTGCCATTGCAGTCAACAACTCTTTCAGATGCTGAACTGTCAAATATATACAACTTGCCGTTTTTAACACTGTCAAAAGTTATCCTGTTTGCAACTTTCCCGGGAGTATTATTGGTCAGGATAATTGCTTTTGCCCCCTTGTACTGCCATGAAGTTGAATAAATTTCAGGAGTATCAAGCCAGCGTGATCCCTGATTGCCCCAGAAAAGTCTTTTGGTCTTGATCGGAGCGGCAAATTTGGCAGGAGTATCCATTGCTCCCTCATTGAAAAACGGCAGCAGCGACAGACGCAAACGCATAAGCTGCTTGATCCATACACGGAAATCATGTTTATCAGGGTGACAGATATAATCTTTGATGAACCAGCCAAGCTGACCGCCGGTGATCAGCTGCCATGCGGCTTTGGCAAAAGATGCCTCCGCATCGCCTTTTATATCATAATTCAATCCGACAAACTGGGCACGTCCTGCATAAACCGCTGAATATGCCGGAATTTGCTCATTGATTATCCATCTCCAGGTCAGAAGAGCATCAAAATTTCTGATGCAGGTCTCTGCATTATCTTCAGTTGAAAGGATAAATTCCGGATTTCCTGCTTTGATTTCAGAACGGATTTTTGAGAATACTTTATGATGTCCGTTCAAAAACCAGATTTTATCATCAGGAGTTGCGTGTCCATGATTTTTATTGTAACACATCAGATGTCTTGATGCACCGATCTGATCGACATACATTCCGTCAGTGCCGACTTCTGCGAGCATGAAACTTGATTTACGCATCATCTCCTCATAAATGGGGGTATAAGGACAGATGATACCGAAAGTTTTCTTGTTGAAAACAGAGGTGGCTATAGAGCCGTCTTTGTACTGTACGCAATTCGGTTTACCCAGTTTTGAAAAGAGATGATCCTCTTCACGGCGATCCTGAAATTCCCACAGTCTGCCGTTGATATACGGAGTGATGCGAAGCCCCATGCTGTGACATTTACTAATCAGCTCCGGAAATGATGCCAGACCGCTGTGATGCGGATAATCACGGTCAAAATCCTTGCTGTTCCAGTAATACATATGAACCGCAAAAGGCATGCCCAGATAATCACGGATTTTTTTATATTGAGCAGCTTCCTCCGGACGGTAATGTGTACCAAGAAGCCAGAGAGTATTATTTTTCAGCCATTCAGGTGTATCGCGACGGGGCAGCGGCTGTTTAATCCAGTACAAGGCATCAATTTCTGTCAGCATCTGTTTGTAAATCATTGCGGCTTCAAACCAGTTGCCTTTGAAAAGTTCCACCCGTGCGGAACAGCCGGGCTCAAAAGTTGACTCCGGACTCGGATACCATTGATAGGTAACTTTCAAACGGCCGCTTCCGGCATTGAAAAACACCTCTTTCGGACGTGCCAGCGGATCTGCCGGTGACCAGAAAATGCCGCCTCCGGCATCATAAAAAGCACCATACTGCATTGTTGCTCTGACCTGCGGATAAAGTTCTTCATAATTGGTAATATTGCTGCAGGCGGCAGGACATTCAACCCCGGACATCACCGGAGCGAAAAGTGCCGCTTCAGGAGAGAGGTTATTGATTTCGAGTGCAGGAAAATCAACGTTTGCAAAACTGACATTTTTTGCAGGAACAGCCTTCAATGAATAACTTATTCTTTTGCCGGAGCAGTCAAAATCCAGAGTTGCATAAGCGTTGGGGAATTTGTACTTCAGCACGAATTTTTTATCACTTGTTTTTTCAAATTCAGAAACAACATTGGCATCCGTCGGAGAAAATTTATCCTGTTTCACCCAGAAACGGAAAAAAGGATTGTCATACATCAGCAATTCACGCTTGTTGACAGTATCAAAAAGTGATACGGCATCGGCATAACCTTCAGTTGAGGCAACCGTCAGGACCGCACCGTCAAGTTTATACTGATACAAACCGTTTGCTTTCAGGATTTCTGCATTGATTTTGCTGTTTTTGAGAGCTTCTGCAGTTTTACGCCAGTTGAATTTTGTTGTTTTGAGGGCGAGATTTCTGACGGCTGAAACTGCTCCGAGCAGTTCTGCAGAACCCTTCACCGGCAGAGAATTTATCAATTTCTGATCGGCAGGACTCAAGTGAAAAATACTGCGGGGCTGATTTTTGATTTCTTTGAACCGGGCAGTATATTTCTCCATTTCCGTATCAGAAAGGACTCTGTTGTACCCTCTGGCATCGAGAATTTTGCCGCCGAAGTGCCATAAATCTCCGAAGCCTTCAGCATGACCGATATTGAGGTCGGAAAAACTGTCGGCAACAGAACCGCCGGGAATATTGTTCCGGAGCACCAGTTTGCCGTCAAAATATACTCTGACTGCCAGATAATCAATGCCCTGTTCTTTGATTTTGATTCTTTTGATCGTCATCGCATAGGAATGATACTGATTGTCATTGTATTTAACTTTCACAAACTGCGGAGCAAACCATTTTTTACCATTATGAAAATTGACATAAAAACGCTGATCGGTATAGATGCCCATGACAAATTGACGGTTGCGGAAAAAAATCGCTTCATGTGCTTTCTCATCTGAAGTCAGATTGGGCAGATTTTCAAACTTTGCCACAGCCATCAAAGTTATCCCTTTTTCAGGATTATTGAGCTGTTTTGAGCTGATATTTACCCCGGCAGTTTTCCCATCAAGCGAGAGAATGTTGTCTTTTGATATTGAGAATTTACCACGGATGGAATTTTTCTGCCACGGCACATCAGGTCCGAAAGCAAAAATTTCTTTTGCCGTCAAAGGCAGAAATACCGTTATCAAAAAAATCATACTGCATAAAAATTTCATAAGCATACCTCCTTATTTTTCCGATTGTAAAAAATAGTTTCCGGTTATTAAAGTAGCATACGAAATAATGAATGTCAATACATTTGAAAATCTTCAAAAGACAACATTATGCAACAAATATGCAAACTTATGCAATATTATAAAAAAGGCTCTGTACTAAACATTGACTGATTTTTTATTACAAGGGGGCTTACGCCGCCCCGGCGTTCCACCCGCCTTTCTATTACGCTGACGCGTGACGCCGATTGCCTTGTCACGGCGTAGCTTTAGCGAAGACGGATCCCCGGCGCCGGGTACGACCCGGTGCGATATTACGCTGGTGCGTGAATGTCGGCGGTTGTGTAGTGTTTAGCTATTTTTTCGGCGGAATGTTCGATTGCTCCTCCCCTATATAAAAGCGGGTGGAACGCTAGGGAATGAGCAATCAAATCTTCCGCCGGATTAGCCACATCAGGGGTATGCCGTTCGTTGCTATCGCAACTCACTATACCCCCGAACCCCCTCAATTTTTTTTAATTATCAGTCAATGTTTAGTACAGAGCCAAAAAATATTATTTTTTACCCAAAATACAACAAAAAAGTTTAAAAATTTCTCGGAATAGATACCGTATCACGCATATGCAGCTGATAAGGTACGATCTCGTCTGTTGTTACTGCAATATTTTTAAATTGTGCCTCAAGCAGATAAATTGCTTTTTCTGCAATGAGATCAAAATTTTGTGCCACAGTTGTAATGGCGGGATTTATCAAAGAGGAAACATACGGCATTTCCCATGTGACAAGAGACATTTGCCTCGGAATATCTATATTGCAGAAATTCAGAGAATTCCAGATCTTCAATCCGGCAGATTCCCCGTCAGAGATTATGCCGGTAATCCCGCGCTTATAAAGGTCAAGAATAATACCGTGAGTATTTTTGCTGCCGCTTGAAACAACTGTACAGCTGTCCTGCAGATTGCATTCCTTCACATTTTTTTCAAATGCGGCAATACGTTGATTATCCGCGAAAGAAGCTGTACTGCTGACTATGAATGCAATATTTTTATGTCCATATCCCTGAAGACAGTTAAATGCTTGAGTTATAGCACTTTCATCGTCTGAATTAACGGAATAAACATTGTCCATATGTTTTGATTTATTATTGATACAGACGAGCGGCAGATTATATTTCTGGGTAATATCCACAGCGGCACGATGCATAAAATCCAGAGATATGATGCCTGAAACTGAGCGTTCATGAATAATATCTATTTTATCATCATTTACAAATTCCCAGTAATACTCCATCCGGCTCAATTTTTTTTGGAGTGCATTCATTATATTCAAACCGTACCACTCAAGAGTAATATTGCTCGGCGGCAGCAGAATAATGATATTTTTTTTGGTAAGTTCCGGATGATAACCCATTTCGCGGGCTTTGCTCAAAACGAGTTCAGTAGTATCTTTTGAGATAAGAAAATTTCTATTCAATGCACGTGAAACAGTCGAAATATTAAGATTTAATTCTTTGGCAATATCACGTATATTAACACCGGATTTTTTACGCATAAAATACCTCCATTCGAGATATAAAATAGCATATTTTTATAAAAATACAATGCAGTGTTGCATTTTTTTTGCATAATTGTTGCATAATGTTGTTTTAAAAAGGCATTTCAGAAGATTGACATTCATCATTTTATACATTAGATTATGCTCTTGACAGGATTTTTTCAGCCATTATACCATATATGTAAAATGATGAAAAATGCCTGAATTAAAAGCGTATCCACTTAAAATAAGGAGAGAAAAATGCATCCTGATATTAAAAAAATGTACAAAGACCGCTATGAGGAATTTCTGATTGCACTCAAAAATGATATTTATCCTGATTCAATACCTTTGAACGCCAAAATCGCAGTAACTGATGAGCCGGTAAAATTCTCCAACCGTCTGGCACTTGATTACAAACCGGTGAAAAAAGGCGAAATCTGGGGACATGAATGGCAGAGTGCCTGGTTTAATTTCAATGTTGAAGTCCCTGAAAAATTTGCCGGACAGGAACTCTGTCTGCGTATCCATATCAGCGGCGAAACGTTAATTTTTGACCGTGACGGAAATCCGGTTTATTCATTGACCGGCTGGACAATTTTTGATGCGACATATTGCCGTGACCGTTATGTTATCGGCAAAAAAGATGCCGGAACAAAACTCGATTACTGGGTCGAAGGTACGGCAAACAGCCTTTTAGGCATAATCATGCCCAATTCTCATGAATTGCAGCCGGTGAAAAAACACGGTTCATTTTCTCCGGTAATAAATCATATGGACCTCTGTGTTTTCAACCGTGAAGTCTGGGAGCTGATGATAGACGTAACTGTCATGGCAAGTCTGATGGAAGCATCCGGCTTTGAAAAACGCAGCGGTATGAGAATGCTTTATGAACTCAATAAAGTTGTCGATATTTACAATTTCAATCCTGCCAATGCAAAAGCTGCCCGTCAGTATCTGGCAGAAAAAGTATTCTCCAAAACTGCCGCAAGTACAGCAATGACAGTCACCTGTGTCGGCCATTCCCATATTGACGTCGGCTGGCTGTGGCCGGTGCGTGAAAGTATCCGCAAAGCAGCAAGAACATTTTCAACACAGCTTGCTATAATGGACAAATATCCCGATTATATTTTCGGGGCATCGCAGGCAGAACTCTATATGATGATCAAAGAAAATTACCCCGCACTTTATGAACGTATCCGGGAAAAAATCAAAGAGGGCCGCTGGGAAATTCAAGGAGGAATGTGGGTCGAACCAGACTGCAACCTCATCTCCGGAGAATCAATGGTGCGTCAGTTTCTTTACGGCAAAAATTTCTTTATGGATGAATTCGGTTATGATGTTCGCAATCTCTGGATACCTGACGCTTTCGGCTATTCAGCCTCAATGCCTCAAATTATCAAAAAGAGCGGCTGCGACTATTTGCTGACCCAGAAAATTTCATGGAGCAAAGTGAATAAATTCCCGCATAATACTTTCCGCTGGAGAGGTATTGACGGAACAGAAATTCTGACACATTTTCCGCCGGAAGATACTTACAATGCCGAATGCACACCTCTGCAGCGTATCAAAGCGGAAAATAATTTCAAAGAAAATGCTTTCATTGATGAATTTATCAGTCTGTTCGGTATCGGAGACGGCGGCGGCGGTCCATCTGAAGAATATCTGGCACGCAATGAACGCATGAAAGATTGGGACGGCTGTCCCAAAGCCCGTTACGGTACCGCAGCAGAATATTTCAAACGCCTCTCAAAATATACAGATGAACTTCCTTACTGGGATGGAGAACTTTATCTTGAACTGCACCGCGGCGTCCTGACCACTCAGTCAAAAACCAAAAAAGGAAACCGTTATTGCGAACAGGCCCTGGCGGCATTGGAATTTTTTGCTTCCTGCAATGATTTGAAAGATTATCCGTCTGAATTTATTGCCGGTGCTTATCGGGATCTGCTCCGCAATCAGTTCCATGACATACTGCCCGGTTCCTCCATCAGATTGGTCTATGACCGGACAGAAAAAGAATATGCCGATACTCTGACCGGCTGCAAAAATGAAATGGATAAAGTCGCAGCAAAACTTTTTGAAATTTCAAATGATTGCTGTACCATCGTCAATACTCTTTCCGTACCGTGGAGCGGCATTCTGGAACTGCCGGAGTCATGGCACGGATTTGATGTCAAAGGGGCCGATGGAGCAAACGGCAAATCAATCCGTATCACCGTACCGGCGTTTTCATTCACAGTCATCAAAAAAGGCGGCAAAAAAACTTTTGAATGTAAACCTCTTTCTGAAACTGTACTTGAAAATGATTTTGTACGTTATGAATTCAACCGGAACGGAGAAATATTATCAGCATACGACAAAACCTGCAACCGCGAACTTATTTCCGGCAGAGGCAACATTGTATCCTTCTATCATGACCTGCCGAAAGTCTGGGATGCATGGGAAGTAGAAATCCATTACAGACGTAATAAACTTGATAATGTATCTGTTGAATTTGCGGGCGGTTACACCGATGAAGTTGCTTCGGAACTGAATTTTGTTTTTAAAACAGAAAAATCTGTTATATCTCAAAAAATCGTACTCCGTCCGGACAGTGCGAGACTGGATTTTGTAACTCATGCAGACTGGCATGAATCCCACGTCCTGCTGCAGACTGAATTTCAAACTGCAATTCAGGGCAGAGCATTTTTTGACATTCAATACGGTCAACTTGAGCGTGCCGCACATGATAATACTTCATGGGAAGAGGCAAAATATGAAGTCTGCGGTCAGCGATATGCAGATTTGTCCTGCCGTGATTACGGTATGGCATTGCTCAATGACTGCAAATACGGATACCGTGTCAAAGACGGAACTCTCAGTCTGTCACTGCTCCGTGCAACCAAATATCCTGATTTTGAAGCTGATATGGGTGAACATGATTTTGTTTACAGTATTTTCCCGCATTCAGGCGATATTGCAGACAGCAGAGTTTATGAAGAAGCCGCAATTCTCAACCGCAAACCTTATCTGGCGGAAAATTTTGCCGTACCGGAAAATTTTGATATGCCATGCCGTATAATTTCTGACGGAGTATCTCTTGAAATCGTCAAAAAAGCAGAAAAAAGCAATGACCGGATCATCCGTCTCGTTGAGACCAAAGGACGTAACTCTGAAGCAGAATTGTATTTTGCAAAAAATATCTGCAATGTATCCTATACAAATCTTGTGGAATGGGAAAACGGAGAATCGGTCAGACTTGACGGCAACAGTGCCAAAATTACGCTTAAACCGTACGAAATTGTCACACTCAGATTAACAGAAAAAATATGAAAATCACTCAAATTTTTTCTTCAGCCGTGTACGTACTGAACGTAGACTGATAATTAAAAAACTTGAGTGTTCAGGGTATAGTGAGTTACACAAGCAACGAGCGGACATTCCCCCCTTTATACAGGGGAGGAGCAATCGAACATTCCGCCGAAATAACGCTTGACACCACATAAACGCTGACACTCACGCACCAGCGTCACAAAATGGGGATGAACATCTCCCGCCGGGGGGTCCGTCTTCGCTAAAGCTACGCCGTGACAAGGCAATCGGCGTCACGCGTCAGCGTAATAAAAAGGCGGGTTCCGCCGTCGCCAAAGGCTATGGCGGGACAAGGGAACGCCGGGGCAGCCAGCCCCCTTGCAATAAAAAATCAGTCTATGTTCAATACAGAGCCATTTATTTTATGTATTTCTGTCAGATTTGCCATTTGCCGGTTGTCATTTTCCATTCACAATAAATGACAATCCCGCTGATATTTTGAAGATTTTCTGCTGCTGAAATTACAGATAATGCAACTGAAATATTTTCAATATCCGGATGATGATGGTCGACTCCCGCTGCTTGCCCCGGAAATCATCCACGGTGTTCTCACCGGGCAGTTAGATCAAATCGGCGTGGAAAAGTGCAAGCAGCCTTTTCCCGTTTTATGGGACGAGCAGAAAAAGTTTTTCGGCATTGAGTAACGCATTTCAGCGTTTGGCGGTAGGAATTATCCTGCCGCCTTTTTTGTTTTTATTGATTGTATTTCTCTTGTGCGAGGTTATATTATAGCGAGAGGTATATGTATGAAAGAAAAATCAACAATAGAAGAACAATTTGATCTCATCGCAAATGAATATGACTCCGGTCGCAGAAAATTTATTCCTTG
>JAFVUZ010000103.1 GCA_017502435.1 Lentisphaeria bacterium | reverse complement strand
ACTTTTGAATCATGTATGGCAAAAGGGCGGGATATTTCAGATGCCGGAGCAGTTTATAATACCACCGGCTGTGTCATTGCCCATTTTGCTGATGCAGTAGATTCTCTGTCTGCAATACGTTATCTTGTTTATGAAGAAAAACTCTGTACACTTGCACAGTTGAGGAATATTCTTGAAAATAACTGGAACGGCTTTGAAGATTTACGCCGAATCGTGTTGACTCGTATTCCGAGATGGGGCAATAATGATGAAAGAATAGATAAACTGGCAGTTGAACTTGCCAAATTTACTTCAGAAATATTTTTTGAAATGCCCAACGGCAGAGGAGGAACTTTTTTCCCGTCTCTTTACGGTCAGCTGGTGGTGGAAGTCGGTAAACAAATCGGCGCATTGCCGAGCGGCAGGCTTGCCGGTGAGCCGATGTCTAAAAATCTTGACTCTGTTATCGGCATGGACCGCGGCGGGATTACTGCACTTATGGAGAGTGTTTTAAAAATTGATATGCGGCAATTTCCATGCGGAACATGTCTTGATTTGATGCTTCATCCGAGTTCTGTTTCAGGCAGTGAAGGTTTGCAGAATTTAATTCATATAATACGCACTTTCATAAAACATGGAGGCAGCGGACTGCAATTTAATATTTTTGATGCTGAAATTTTGAAAGATGCACAGAAAAATCCTGAAAAATACAACAATTTGCAAGTCCGAGTATGCGGCTGGAATGTCAGATTCGTAGATTTGACAGTCGAAGCGCAGGAAACATTTATCCTACAGGCGGAAGCAATGAATTTTTGAATCGGGGACATCATGACAGAAGCAAAATACATAGATATAAAACGTTTCGCGGTACATGACGGGCCGGGAATACGCACGACTCTGTTTCTGAAGGGGTGTTCTCTGAATTGTATATGGTGTCACAATCCTGAAAGCCGCCGGAAATCTCCGGAACTTGCTTATTACAAGCATAAATGTTCTCTATGCGGCAAATGCAGTGAAATTTGCAGTTGTCATAAAATCATTGAAAATCAACATGTATTTGACCGGAATTCATGTATCGTATGCGGAAAATGCGAAGATGTCTGCAATTACAGTGCTTTGGAACTTTTCGGGAAAAATATCTCCGTCAGTGAGGCGGCGGCAAAACTTCTGGAAGACAGAATTTTTTATTCAAACGGCGGCGGTATAACTCTTTCCGGAGGCGAACCGCTGCTTGAAAGCGATTTCTGCTGTGAATTGCTGAAAATTATGAAAAAAGAAAATATTCATTGTGCTGTTGATACTTGCGGCAATGTCCCGTGGGACGCATTTGAAAAAGTACTTCCTTATACCGATATTTTCCTGTATGATTTCAAATGTGCCGATACGGAAAAACACAGAAAATTTACCGGTTCAGGCAATGAACTCATTATTGAAAATCTTGAAAATTTGAATGATTCCGGAAAAAAAATAGAAATACGCATGCTTATGATCCCCGGACTTAATATGTCTCAAAATGATATTGCTGAAGCAGGCAGAATTCTTGCTCCAATGAAAAATATCACGGCAATACGTCTGCTGGCTTATCATTCAATGGCAAGGGCAAAATTTGCCGCAGTCGGTCATATTGATACCATGCCGGATACTGCACCGCCATCCGCTGATGATTTGGAAAAAGTCACAGAAATATTACGCTCTTACGGTCTTGAAGTTATAAACTCACTTAATAATAACAACAATTAACACAGGAGGAAGAAAAATGTTTAAAATTGAACGCTATGAAAAAAGCCCTATAATGGGTCCCCGTCCGGAGTTGCGATGGCGTGGAACCGCCAGAAATCCTGCCGTCGTTTATGACGGGGACAAATTTCACATGGTTTTTACCGCCAATCCCTATCCGAGTGACGGCATTATCCGTCTTGGTTATGCATGGAGTACTGACGGTTATCATTTTCACGAAAATGACGAGCCGTGGATGGACGGCGACCTCAATCCCGGAACTTTTGACCATGCAGGCTGTGAAGATGCCCGTATAACTTATCTGGACGGTAAATATATTATTGCTTATGCGGGCCGTGCCATCAACGGCAGAGATTTTGCTTTCGGTGCGAGAACTCCCGGTCCCAACGGCAATCTGAATCCTGTCTGGAATGAAAATTACCGCCGTGTCGGTCTGGCAACGACAACTGATTTCAAAACATACGAAAAATTAGGTCCGATCACCAGCGAACACATCTGCGACTGCAATGTTGCCATCCTTCCGGAAAAAATCAATGGCAAATATGCCATGCTTCACCGTCCGACAGCATTTATTCCGTGGACACTGCCTCTGCATTATCATCCCGGCTGTATCTGGCTGGCATTTTCAGACAAGCTCACTTTCTGGTCTACTAACAAGCGTGAAATGGGCTGGGATATGATCGACGGAGAAGACATTATGGATGAAGTTCTTCTGATGCGCCCCGAACAGAAATGGGAAGAAACCAAAATCGGTGCCGCAGGTGTTCCCATGCCGACAGATGACGGTTATCTGATGCTTTATCACGGTGTTGACCGTTACAGCCGCTACTGTGTCGGTATCGCTCTGCTTGACAGAGAAGATCCCCGCAAAGTCATAGCCAGAGCTCCGATGCCTATCCTTGAACCTGATATGCCCTATGATGTTGCGAACTGGGGTTTGAAATGTGTTTTTCCGTGTGCCAATGTTGTTATCGGAGATGAAGTATTGGTTTATTTCGGCTGCGGAGATGTTCATATTGCCGTCGGCAGATTTTCACTCAAAAAAGCTCTTGATTTTGTAAAACAATACCCCGTAAAATAAAAAGGAGTACATTATGAAAAAATCATTCACACTCATCGAACTTCTGGTCGTTATCGCAATTATCGCCATTCTTGCAGGAATGCTGCTTCCCGCATTGAGCAATGCCAGATTGCGTGCTTATGCCATTACCTGCAAAAGCCAGTTGAAGCAAGTCGGAACATCATTTCAGCTTTATGCAAATGATTTCAATGGAGATGTTCCCATTTACAACAGTACAAGTTACGGCGGTACATGGATGGGACGTATGCAAGATCATCTACCGTTGAATTTCTGCAGTTCATTAAAAAGCACTGCTCCCGACGGTATTATTGCTGCAACCGGAAAAGCAGGTAAAGCAACTTTTATCTGCCCCGGATTACGCAGTGTTGTTGCCCGTTCGGCTAATCCCGACTATAATTATGCAATGAATGGTGTTTACTGGACTGACAATGGTGCCAATACTGCCGGAACATCTGTAAAAAAACTTGCAGTTAAACATCCTTCTCAATTATTGCTTGTTTCAG
The DNA here is from genome assembly GCA_017502435.1 of Lentisphaeria bacterium. GTDB lineage: Bacteria > Verrucomicrobiota > Lentisphaeria > Victivallales > Victivallaceae > RGIG5270. The sequence continues at coordinate 867 of JAFVUZ010000103.1, read as the reverse complement.
AGCCTAAACATGGTGTCAATGCTTTGTATTATCTTACAGCCAGAGCATCATCCGCACTCGCCGCAGGTTTGACAAAACGTCATGGCAAAAGCATCAATTGCCTGATGACCGACGGTCACGTTGAGGACCGTGATGAAAAAACTTTCCCTGAAAGTGAAACCACTGACACATTATTTTACAAAGACGAGCCTATGACAAATTAAAAAATCCGGATATTATTATGAAAAAATCAATATTTTATTTTATGACAGCATTTTTGCTGTCAGCGGGGCTTTACGCCTCTGAAAAGGTTTTTTTTGAGGAAAAATTCTCAAAAGACGGCACTATGAATGATAATGGTTTCGTCCAGTTGCGTACTAACAACAAAGATATTTTTGAAGTAAAAAACGGAGTTCTGAATATCACCTGTTTCAACTCTCCCATGAAAGGAACATATTGGAAAAAGAATGCAAAAATTATTCCACAGGGTGAATTTTCATTTGAGCTCAGAACCTGTACCGACGGCAGACAGAATCGTGATAATTTATCATTGAAATTTCATTACGGTCAGCATATTTTTGCTTTCCGCTATCCGAAATGGGAAATTTATGATGCCGCCAAAAGAAAATGGTCCGCTGCCGGACGTATAACCGACAGCAAATGGCACTCTTTGAAAGTCCGTTTCAATGCGGCAAAAAAAATTGCCGAATATTTCATTGACGATATGCAGAATCCTGTTTTTATAAATGAAGAGTTTATCTATAACCCCAAACTGCTGCCTTACTTCGGTATCGAAAACTACGGTTTATCCAAAGAAACTGTACAATATGAATTAAAAAATTTGAAAGTCGTTGAACTCTCCGGCAAAGAAACCGCCGCCGGTCCCGT
>JAFVUZ010000102.1 GCA_017502435.1 Lentisphaeria bacterium | reverse complement strand
GGGTTCGGGGGTATAGTGAGTTGCGACAGCAACGAACGGCATACCCCTGATGTGGCTAATCCGGCGGAAGATTTGATTGCTCATCCCCTAAAAAAAGGGGAGGAGCAATCGAACATTCCGCCGAAAAAATAGCTAAACACCGCACAGCCGCCGACATTCACGCACCAGCGTAATATCGCACCGGGTCGTACCCGGCGCCGGGGATACAAGGGGGCGGCGTAAGCCCCCTTGTAATAAAAAATCAGTCTGCGTTTAGTACACAGCCAATAATTTCTGACACCTGAAACAATAAAAAAAAGGCTGCTTGCTTACCTTTTTATTAAGATTTTGCAACAGCCTTCCGGTTATAATTCAGAATCGCTCAGTTTTGAACGTTAAAATCTGATTTGGGAGCACCGCAGAGGGGACAAACCCAGTTATCAGGGAGATCTTCAAAAGCGGTTCCGGCGGGAATATTCATAACATGATCGCCTTTTTCGGGGTCATAAATGTATCCGCACATGGTGCAGACGTAACAGTTTTTCTTTTCCATAATAAAATCCTTTCTTTTTCAGGCGTTTTCCTGCAGTTTTCTGCCGAGAGCAACGCCATGTTCAAAATATTTTTTCAAGTCTTCGTCCGTGGGAACGAATTTTGTTGACTGCGGTTCAAATGGCAATTCAAATTTCATTGCTTCAAGTTCTGCAAAAATCTTTTTCGGAGCCTCACCGCTCCAGCCGAAAGAACCGAAAGCATATCCGATTTTATTGGTAGTTCTGAGCAAACCTTTAAGGTAAGTCAAAACATCCGCAACCGCCGGAAACATCTGATTATTCATCGTCGGACTGCCGACACAAACCAACCCTGAATCCAGAACATAAGTCATAATATCGCTGCGGTCGGCAACATTCAGCGAAGCAACTTTGACTTCAACACCGGTACTGCGGATGCCGTCAGCAATAGCGGCTGCTATTTTTTCGGTCGAATTCCACATGGTGGCGTAAAAAATAAGAGCCTTGTTTCCACGCGGGACTGCCGCCATTTGAGCATACAGATCCTGAATGAATCCGATTGATTCAGGTGTACGGAAAAGCGGTCCGTGGTCGGGAGCGAGAATTTTAACATCCAAATTCAGTTCTCCGAGAGCTTTCATTGCCCCGCGAACCTGATTGGCAAGATGCATGAGGATATTGGCAAAATATTTTTTTGCTTCATAAGTCATGATGGAATAATCATTCTGGTCGGCAAAAAGTTTTGAAGTTACATAATGCATACCGAAAGCATCCTGACTGAAAAGAATTTTCTCTTTGTCAAGATAAGTTACCATACTATCGGGCCAATGCAGCATACGGGTTTCAAGTACGCTCAAAGTATTTTCACCGATATTCAAAGTATCTCCGGTCTTAAGCGGAGTAACTTCAAAATCTTCCCCGTAATGAGCCTTAAGGACTTTTTCTCCCATAACAGAGGCAAAAACTTTTTCCGGTTTGACTGCGGCAACAACTTCAGGCAAACAGCCGGAGTGGTCCGGTTCGGCATGATTTGAAATTATGTAATCAATTTCAGCGGGATCGATCACTGAGGAGATACGGGCCATCAGTTCGTGATAAAAAGGCTTTTTGACAGTATCAATGAGAGTCACTTTTTCGTCGAGGATCAAAAAAGCGTTGTAACTGGTTCCTCTGCCGGTATGATAACCGTGAAAGTTGCGGACATTCCAGTCGATTGAACCGACATAATATACCTTGTCTGTCAGTTTGACAGCCTGCAAATAATCATTCATAAAAACCTGCTTTCTGCCGGCTGTTTGATTTTCCGTCCGGCAGCGGAAATAATTAAACACTTTACATACGTAAAATATAGCAGTAAAAGGTCAAAATTTCAACTGCCGGAGCGAAAAATCTTTCACTTTAAGCAATCTTTACAGGAAATCCAGAGTCCGTGAAGGTTGCAGAATGCCTGGGCTGTGACTTTTGCATCTTCCGGCACACCGCAGAATTCTGCTTCCGGCTTATCGCCGGGTTTGATTGCACGGCGGATGATTTGATCGTCAAAACGGATTTCTATCCATGCGATATGATGTTCGACCGTCATCGGATGAAGTTCCGAACCGACCATGACGTGACAGATATTGCCGTAACGTTTAACAATGGGAACGTGTTTTTCCATACTTGCATCAACGCTGTTAGCGGCAAGTTTTGTCATGGGTTCGCCGCAGCAGATAGGTTCCCCGATACCGGCATGAACGACTTCCATCAAAATCCCGCAATGTTTGCAGATATAAAATTCATTAAGTTTTACCGCCATGTCAACACCTCTCTTTTTTTGGGCATTTCTGCACGTTTTTCTATTTCAGCGGCCTCTTTGCATCGGGGGCAGAGAGTGGTAAGCTCAAAATAATAGTTGTCGCATCCGATTTCTTTGATAACAGATTTGAATTCATTGTCGATATTATTAAGTGAATCGACTTTGATATTTGTAATCGTGTCGCATTTGGGACAGCGGATGTGAAAATGGTGCGAAAGGTCGCCGTCAAAACGTTTCTGATGGCCGGCCAGAGAGAGTTTGCGGATGGTCCCCATTTTTGACATCTGCTCAAGGTTGCGATAAACCGTACCAAGGCTGATCTGAGGCAATTTTTTACGCAGATTTTCATAAAGTTTATCTGCAGTCGGATGGTCGTGATTCATGCGAAGTTCTTTCAAAATCGCATCACGCTGAACAGTATGATTCATAATAAATCTCCTTTTCATAAAAAATTTTTGGTGACAAAACCGCCTCAAAGTGAAACGGCATTCGATTGAGGAGGATGGGAGTGTATGAGGAGATTTGAACCGCTGATTGCGGAGCGAGGAGCATTGCAAAAGCCGGCGTAAAAATTATGGAAATTCTTAATTTCCATCCTTTTCTACCATTACATTATCATACTTTCAACAAAAAACAAATTAAAATTCAGAAAAATCCCGTAATTTTTTGAAAAAGGCGTTTTTTGACATGGTTTGAGCGTAACGAAAGCATTTTCATTGTATCCCATAAAATCAGCCGGTTGCAGAGTTTGTTTAAGTTCTTTGAAGAAAACTTCTATTCCCCGGCACGCCCGGCATAACTCACAAACTGTTACCGGTGACCAATCAAAATTGTTTGTAATAAAGGTCATGAGAGTCATTTTCTTTTGGCTGTGTACTAAACATTGACTGATTTTTTATTACAAGGGGGCTTACGCCGCCCCCTTGTATCCCCGGCGCCGGGTACGACCCGGTGCGATATTACGCTGGTGCGTGAATGTCGACGGCTGTGTAGTGTTTAGCTATTTTTTCGGCGGAATGTTCGATT
>JAFVUZ010000101.1 GCA_017502435.1 Lentisphaeria bacterium | reverse complement strand
GGACTTTCATGAAGTTCTGCTGACGTTGAAGGAGAGAGAAGATTTTTCAATTTTTGTCGGTCCTGAAGAATTGCTGGGTGAATCCGTACTTTTCGGAGCAGACGGCGGTGTTTCAGGCGGTGCAAATCTCAACCCTGAAATTTTTGTCGGAATGTACAATGCCGCAATCAACGGCGATGTTGCCAAAATGCAGGATTTTCAACAAAAAATTTATGCTCAACGCAAACTTTACTCTCTCGGCAGTTTCCAGTCAAGCATGATAAAAGGCCTCAAATCCGCCCTCGCTCAGAAAGGAATCTGTCAGGATTACCTTGCAGCGCCCTTCAACCATTTTGAGAAACCGCACGCTGATGAAGTCAAAAAAATCCTTGATAAACTTGCATAATTACCGGTAATTTTTATGAATAAAACATATTCTGCAGAAAAACTTGATTGTACTGTTGATGAAAAAGGCAGTATTGTTTCAATAAATATCAACGGAAAAGAATTTACCGGCTTCCCCGGTCTGCTTGAAACATACGGCAATGCCGATGCTCAGGCAGTCTGGTCAAATGACGGTGATGCTCTGAAATGCATTATCCGTCTGACCGGCAAAAACAACACCAATCATGAAGCAGGATTCCGCTTCCGTGTGCCGTATCACCGTTTGCAGTATTCAATGACGGCATGGGTCGCCCGTGAAGGTTTTCCAAAAAATATCTGTGATCTCGGAGGCAATGCTTTTGCATACGGCGATGTCTGTTTCGGAGCGGCTCTGCCTTTGGTATCACTCTATATTCCGGAAGAAAAAACAGGTTTGACCGTTGCCCGCATTCCCGGCAGAACCGGCGGCAGACTTTCATTCAGATTTGATGATTACCATGCAGAGGGGATGTACATTGAATACAGCAATCTGGAAGTGCGTCCTGAAGAATCTGTTGATTTCACATTTTTATTCAAAGCTCACGGCGGCGACTGGCGTCCGGGCTTGAAATGGTATGCAGACCGTTATCCGGAATATTTTGAGCCGCCGAATCAGGATGTCTGGAAATACCGTTCATTTATGATGACAAATCCTTTTGTCAAGCCTGAATCACTGGATGAATTTACACCTGACTGGGCAGAAGTTCACAACCATTTTCCAATTTACGGCAACTATTTCCCGCAGGAAAAATCATGGCAAAGCATCATTGCTCACGATTATCCCGATGATGCCGCCGGACGTGATCTCAGCTGTTCAGCAGATTTGATCAAAAAGCACCTCGCTGACCTGAAAGAAAAAAATATCAAATCATTGATGTATATCCAATGCGGCGGTGATGCTTCGATTCCGTGGGTGGAAAAAAACTTTCCGTCTGACATTTCCCGTGACTCCGCAGACAATATTTATCCGACATGGAAAAACTGCTGTTTTGCTAATTATGATGAAAAAACTCCGGCAGGAAAATTCCTCCATAAACAATTTGACCGACTGCTTGAGCTTTATCCTGAAACAGACGGAGTTTTTGTCGATCAGCTCTGTTATCAGACTTTTGATTTCTGCAATTCTGACGGCAAAAGCATGAAAAACGGCAGAAAAGTTTATGAATACGGCAAATCCCTTGAAGATAACTTTGTCAAACTTGCAAAAAAAATCCACAGTTTGAACAAACTCGTTCTCGTTAACGGTCCCTTTGATATGGACGTTGCCAAAGAAGCAGATGCAATGATGTCAGAAGGAGTTTCAAATATTTTTGAAACCTACCGCTATATGTGCATCCGCAAACCGATGCTCATCCACGAATTTCCCTTTGACGCATACAATACTGAAATGATGCTCCGCAACTGTCTCCTGACTGCTGCAGGATGGTCCTACGGGGGAACTCCATCATGCGAAAAACCGATGAACTGGAGCAGTGATATCCGTGAACTTTATCAACTCTATCTGCCGCTGGTCAATGAACTTTTCGGCTCAAAAATCCTGCTGACGGAAAATCCTCTTGACTGGTTCCCGAAACAGATTGCCGGAGCAGAAATATTCCAGTCTCCGGAACAGAATAAAATCTTTGTTTCAATACTCGGTGCCGATTCTTTCCATTTCAAAAATGCAAAGTTTACCATCCGTGCCGGCAGAGAAATTGAAAAAATACAAATCATGAAAACCGGCAGTACCGTATGGAGCGATATTTCATTCAGTCAAAAAGATGATGACGTCACAGTTGAACTGAATATCAATTTCCCGGCTGCACTGTTGAAAATAATTGCAAAAGAATAACACTTTTTTCTCCGGGCAACAAAAAAATAAACAATAAAATACTTTTTACATTTGACTTTACAATTTTTTGGATTATATTCACTTTTAATAATCATTTTTTAACGTTAATCGGAAATTTAAAAAAAAAGGATGCTTTATGAAAAAGATTTTACGCCTTGTTTCACTGCTGTTGTTTTTCTCCTGTCTGACAGTTTTTGCAGCTCCTGTCATGGAGCAGAAACTGCCGCCTGTCAAAGGTAACGGTTCAAAAAATGTTCTGCTGTTCAACGGCGGACGTCCGTGGCAGGGACAGGATGCATTAAATAATTTTGTCAATGCAGGATTGCGTGTCCGCGGTCTTGACAGCAAATATCTTGCCGGTCAGGGCGGTGCCAGTATCAAACTCAATGTCAATGACAAAGTTGAACCAGTTCCCTTTGACGGAATCACTCCGGCATTCAAATCACTCAACAAATACCATATTGCAGTTTTTCACCTCATTCCGGAAAAGAATATGCGTAATATCCTGACAAAAGAACGCATTGCCGCACTCAAAACTTATGTTCAAAACGGCGGTCATGTGCTTTTTACAGTCACAGTTCCGGACTCTGCGGATGAACTTCTGCCGATCAAATTCACAGGCTCGCTCAACATTCAGAACGATCTTTTTGCCAACCGTCCCGACAGTAAATACTTCAAAAGTTTCCCCGCAAAACTTCCGGTCTTCAGTTACATCAAACTCGCCACTCTCAAAAAAGGTGCAAAATCCGTCAGCACAATAAAAAATGCTGAAGGCAAAGTCATTTCCCACTATATCGCACGCTGGAACATCGGCAAAGGTTCAGTAACTTTTGTCAATGCTCAAATCACTTATCCGCGGCAGCTCAAATCTTTGAGAAACTGGGGGTACAGCAACGGTTTCCTTGCCGCAGTTGCCGCCGATGCCGCCGACTTTCCCCAAGTTGACCCCGCAAAACTTTTCAAAAAAATGCTCCCTGTTGTCGCACCGGTTCAGCAAAACGAAGTCAAAGCAAGCGTAAGTGCTCCGGTTTTGAGCGTTACTGAAGATAAATCAGCACCAAGAACCGGAACCAACCGTGCAAAATTTGCCAACGGAACTTTTCTCTCCGTCAATCCCGACGGCTCAGTAAATATCAAATATCCCGGCAAAGACAGATACTTTATAAGAGATTTCAAAATCCAGTCTATCGCCTGCGAAGGCAATCAGGTCACTTACGATTCAAATACAAATGAAGCCAGCGGCTCGATCGCCAATACCGTCAATGCCAAAGTTGACTGGAAATATACAGGTCTTTCCGTTATCAACGGCAATGAAGTTGCCATAAATTACACCGCTGCAAAAAGCAAAATGCAATGGATTTTCAAAACCGGCAGCATGAATCTTGACGGCCGCACTTTTGACGGTATTTCTGAAAGAGTTGAAATCACTGAATTTCCGTTTTTCATTCAGAATGTGACCTTCAGCGGCGAACTTGACCTGCCCGATCCGCTTTTCGCCCGCCGCTTCTCCTGCTACTCCCCTCCCCGCGGTTATGCCGACTTTGACATGAGCGGCAGAAAAGGCGGCGACACCTATACATGGAACTATTTCGGTTCCGGTCAGCCGTTTGAATATATCGTCTGCAAAGACGCCCTCTATCTGGCAAACGTCTCCTATCCGCAGGCAACCACCGTCAAACTTGTCCGCCGCAAAAATGCTCCTTACATCACCTTCAGCCGCATTGTCAATATCGGCAGATGCAAGGCTCCGCAGAAAGTTGTCGGCTACTGGCGATGGTTCGGCAAAGGTTATGAACGCGGTCACAATGATTACCTTGCCATGTATCAATTCCAGCGTCAATCCCTCCGCAAAGCCGTCGCTATCAATGAATATCCCTCTTATCCGATGGTCGCTGTTTCTGCACAGCTGACTAAAAAAGAAAAAGAAAGCGTTACCGACCATGCCGCCAAACTCGGCTACCGTTACATTCATACCTCCGGTTATGAAACTCCCATGGAACAAACTTTCTCCGCTAACTCCAATGAATACAACCGCTCAATCGCGAAAAAAGGCATCAGACCCCACCTCTGGAGTGCAGGAAGTTATGTTCAGGGCGACGGCAGCTGGCTCTACAACACCCATCCGGAATGGTTCGTCAAAGAGAAAGACGGAAAAATTTTCGCCTACGGCAACGGCCGTTATCCGGTCATTGACGTAAACAACAAAGAATTTGTCAAGTGGTACAAAGATCTGGTCAAAAAATCTATTGATGCCGGTGTCGGCTGGGTTTACCGTGATATGGACGGAGCTGCTTCACGTGCGGTCAATTATGCAGTTGCAGAAAGTCCGGACGGCACACCTTCTCAAATCGATATTTACAAATTTTTCCACAAAAACGGCTGTCTGGTCGGCATCGAAGGCATGAATCCGCTGGTTCTTGACGAATACTGGTACAGAGAAAAAATTTACAAACCGTTTGCAGGAAATGAATTCTGTCTCGTAGGCTCTGTTCCCTCCGGCAACTTTGCCGACGCATTGAATCTCGATCCCTTCCGCTGTGCCATGTTCGGATGTTATCCGGTTTTCTGTCTGGCGGGCTACACTTTCAATTTCGAACGCATCCCCGGTGAAAATGAACGTGCCGCTCTGGCAGTAAAATACGTCAGAGAAATCAATGAAGCACTTGACCTTGCCGGAATGCCGTACATCCGAGAAACACCTTTCGGAACAACATGGTACGGCAAAAACGGCGGTGCTCTGTTCTTTGCAAATCCGACCAAAAAAGCAATCATAGATCTCCCCGCAGGCTGGGAAATCAAAGGTGTCAAAGGCAATGTTCTGACCGATGTTCCGGCTTATTCAGTTTATGTACTGAAAAAACGATGAATTTGCAATCCCCCGGTTTCTTATGCTGAAAGAGATATTCGACAGTATCAACTCACCGTCAATGCAGATGCATGGTGCCCCCTTCTGGGCATGGAACGGCAAACTTGAGCCTGAAATTCTGAAAGAACAGATACATATTTTCAAAGAGATGGGCTTCGGCGGTTTTTATATGCACTCCCGAACCGGTCTTGCCACAGAATATCTCTCGGATGAATGGTTCAAAAACGTTGATTTCTGTATCTCTGAAGCAGAAAAACTCGGAATGCTGGCATATCTGTATGACGAAGACCGCTGGCCGTCGGGTGCGGCAGGAGGAATTGTTACCTCCGATGACCGTTTCAAAGCTCAAAGGATTTTCTGTACACAGGACTCTGAAGTTGAAAACGGCAGACTGCTGGCAATTTTTGCGGTAAGTTTTGAGAATGAAAAAATAGTTTCCATGCGTCACATTGACGGTGCTGAAACTGACATTTCTGCAAATGAAAAAGTTTATTATTTTTATAATATCCTCTCAAAAACTTCCCCATGGTACAACAACGGAACATATTTGAATACTCTCGATCCCGAAGCTGTCAAACGCTTCATTGCAGTCACTCATGAAGAATATGCAAAACGCTATCAGGACAAATTTTCAAAATCAATTCCGGCAATTTTCACCGATGAACCGTGCTATATTCACGGCAGTTCTTACGGGCAACTGCCGTGGACGGGCAGACTTCTGCAGGATTTTCAGGAACGTTACAATTATGATCTGCTGGATTATCTGCCGGAACTTTTCTTTGAAGTAAAAGAGGACGTCAGCCATGCCAAACATGACTATTATGACTTGCTGACTTATCTCTTTACGGAAAGTTTTTTCGGTGAAATCTGCAAGTGGTGCGATGAACACGAGTTGCCGCTTTGCGGACATCTGCTGGCGGAAGATCAGTTGAATTTTCAGCGTATTTACATCGGCAGTGCCATGCGGAGTTACGAAAAAATGCAAATCCCCGGCATTGACGTTCTGACCGAACACTGGAATATTTTCAATACCGCCAAGCAATGTACTTCAGCGGCTCACCAGACAGGCAAAAAATTCCGTCTCTCCGAAACCTACGGCTGTACAGGATGGGATTTCCCGCTTTTCGGGCACAAAGCCCTCGGTGACTGGCAATACGCACTCGGTATCAACCGCCGCTGTCTGCATTTGAGCTGGTACTCAATGAAAGGTGAAGCAAAACGTGACTATCCTGCAAGTTTCCTGCACCATTCGCCGTGGTATCAGCAATACGGCATTATCGAAAAACACTTTGCCCGCCTGAGTGCTGCTTTTTCAAATGACAATGAAATCCGCGATCTGCTGGTAATCAATCCGGTGGAATCATCATGGAGTGTTTCCGTTGCCTCCTTCCCCGGTAACAGCAATACAACTTTGCTGTTGGACAAACTTGATCAGGATAATATTGATCTGACCAATTTACTGCTGGCTGAAAAACTTGATTTTGACTTCGGCGACGAGGAAATGATGTCGCGTCTCGGCTCTGTCTCCGGCAGGAAAATCAGAATCGGGCAGGCTTCATACAATCAGATTCTGATACCGGAACTTCTGACAATACGCTCAACTACACTTGAACTTCTGTCAAAATTTGAAGGCAAAGTTTTTTATCTCGGCCGGATTCCCCGCTTTGTCGATGCCGTCCCCTCCACCAAAGCAGTTGAAATTTATGCAAAATTCATCCCCTGTACCATGAAAAACGTTACAGAAAAAATCGCTTCAGACTACCGCCGTGTTTCAATCTGCAATAAAGCGAATGAACAGGCAAAAGCTGTTCTGTACCGTCTATCTGACTGTGATGACGGTTATTCACTTTTTCTCTGCAACTTTTCAATGGAATTTACCTCTGAACACATGAACGCTCCCATGCTCCGCAACCGCAAAATCGTTTATCCCGCACTTGATGTCGTGCTGGATTTGCCTTTCAGAGGCAATATTGCGGAACTCGATACTGCAAGTGCAAAAACAACTCCGGTAAAATACGTTTATGAAAACGGCAAATACAAATTCAAAACTTCACTTGAGCAGCTCCAGAGCCGTCTGTTTTTCATCGGCAGAGATTTTGCTGCTGCAGACATAGAAGTTAAAACTGAAAAACTGCCGGCAATTTCACTTCCAGATGCTGAATATGATTACAAACTCCATGAAGAAAATATTCTGGTACTCGACCATGCCGCATGGGAAACTCCGGAAAAATCACAGAAAACTCCGCAATTCATTCTCCATGCCGATACCGAACTGCGTGGACTTGCCGGAGCCGCACCGAGAAGCGGTGCCATGCTTCAGCCGTGGGTCAGCGATCTCAGTGCCCAAAACAAACCTCAAAAATCAATTCCGCTTAAACTCTTTTACACTTTTGAATGTGAAGAAATCCCCAAAGATGATTGTTTCCTGACACTCGAACAACCGGAAAAATTCACCATTTATATCAACGATTCAGAACTCGTTCAAGTTCCATGCGGTCATTATCTCGACCGTGCATTGGTCAATTTGCAGCTGAAACGCACCCTGTTCAAAAAAGGAATCAACAAACTCACTCTCGTCTGTTCGGAATATAATCCAACTGTCGATCTTGAAGCAATTTTCATACGCGGCTTTTTCGGAGTGAAAAATGGTTCAATCTGTTCTCTGCAGCCCAAACTCACCCCTTCAGACTGGTGCCTGCAGGGACTCGAAAATTACGCCGGCAACGTAACTTATTTTGCGGAAATAGACAACCAGTCTCCATGCCAAATAGAATTTCCCGACTTCCGCGGCACTCTTATCGGCATCAAAATCAACGATTATTCAGAAAAAATCCTGCTTATGCCGCCTTTTGCCGCTGAACTTCCACAGGGGAAATGCTCGCTTGCCATCACGCTTTATGGACACCGCCGCAACGCATTCGGTCCGTTTTTCACCGAAAAATGGCCCATGTTATCATCTTCCGGTACGTTCAAAAAATATGACACACCTACCCGTCAGCTTGTCCCCTGCGGATTGAAAATAAAAAACGCTGACCTGAATATTGATTGATTTTTTATTACAAGGGGGCTTGTTCCGCCTCCGTAGTTCCATTATCACCCCATTTATTCTTTCAGGTATCTGACCGCTCCCCATGTCCACAGCAAGGGGATGTTTATCCTCTTTAAAAAAATGCTCTGTTCCCTTTGAGGGGAGATAATGAAATTAATTTTTTGAGAAAAAAATTGAGGGGTTTGGGGTATAGTGTTTTGCGTGAGCAAAACACGGCAATACCCCAATTGTGGCGAAGTCTGGCGAAAGATTTGTTTCGTCATTCCGCAAAAAAGCGGGAGGACGAAACGAAAATTTCGCCGAAAAACAGCCTGACGTACCCAGCCGCTGACACTCACGCGCCAGCGTCACATCGCTCCGGGTCGTACCCGGCGCCGGGTGCAGGGGCGGCGTAAGCCCCTGCAAAAAAACACAAGATACAGATATCTCCCCGTATTGGGAACATAGCG
>JAFVUZ010000100.1 GCA_017502435.1 Lentisphaeria bacterium | reverse complement strand
CGATGGGCTGACCGTCGATTAGCACTTCACCGCTGTTTGCGGGAAACACAGCCATCAAGATTCGAATAGATGTAGTTTTGCCGGCACCGTTTCTGCCGAGCAGTCCGAAGGCTTTGCCACCCTCAGCTTTGAATGAAACTCCGGTGAGGACTTTCTTCTCACCAAAGGATTTTTCTATGTTTTTGAGTTCCAATACCATTTTTTAACCTCCTAATAAAAAAGTGCGCAGCCAAAGCTACGCACCGAAAAACGTAGCCTGATCTGTTGCGACACAGTTCACTCCAAACAGGAAATGATATCAAGGCATACATTTTTACCAATAGTATGCCTGTTCAGAGTAATATTAAACTGTGTCGCATTTGGTATTATATCATAAAACAGAAAATAACGCAATACCAATCAAGTGATATTGTACTATCATTTACCGCCTTATTTATTATTTTAGAAACGAATGGTCTCAAACCGTTATAAGCAGCAAAAGCATTATAGCAAATATCGAATTTAGTTCAAGTCCTCCCCAAAGGTCGATTTTGGGAAATGATATCTTTTTCGGTTCGCAATGTTGGTTGCGGGGACGGGACTTGAACCACGTATCGCGCAAACTTGCGTTTGCTTGACCCCTTGCGGTGCCCAAAATTTTTTTAACGGTGGGCGGTGACACCTTAAAAATTTTGACCGCTGCGCAGAAAAATCCTCGCTTCTTCGTCCACTGGGCGCGCTCGTATTTTTCTCCTCGGGAACCCTCGGTCGCGTGCATCAACACTCTCATAACGAAATAAAAAAAGAACAGTCTTTGCAGACTGTCCTTTTTCTATTTGGCACGTCGCGCCGAAAAAGATATCACCTCAATCAAGTCATTTTCATTGAGGGCGTTTCTTGTCCATCATCTTCCTGGCTTTCAGTAAAATCAAGTTTATACCTTTTTGCGTTTTTTTCTCACCACGATAGTGCCAACGACCACAACGGCAATTACACCTACCAAAACAGCAGCCAACAAAGGCCATGGAAATGCGGCAGGAATATCGATGTTCAACTCTTTAGAGGAAGTAAAGAATGATGAAAAACCGGTGGTATAAAAGGTGATGCTTTCCACACTGCCGTCATCATAGGTGGTGTACTCTGCCTTTCCCAGCGACTCGATAGATCTATCTTCCAAAATGTGATAAACAAACAGATCGCTGTCGCCTTTCAGCACTCCTTTTTCAAGCCGAACGGTTACGGCAATCGGGAAGCCAAGGTCTTCGTGTCCTTCAAAAGAGAGGGGGAATATTTTGGCCTCCTCAAGCGTGTCGATGCCGTTAAGCTCCGCAACGTCATTGATCAGTTCTTCCGTGTCGGCTGCAAACTCTCCGGGTCGAACGGTCTGCAGGATACTCTGTACGTTGACAAGCTTTCCGTTCAGCTCCTCATCTGTTAAGCCTGCGTAATTCGCCTGCTCCTCACTTGTCATTTTGCCAACCTCAACGGCAGCTGAGGCCGTTTTTTCTGCACCGCCTGACTCCGCGGGAGGAATTTCAAAATCCTGATTCCTGTCAGGAGGAATAATGATGGGTTCTTCACCGTCTTCATTGCCGCCGGGAGATGCTTCCTTTGCCACTACCGAAAAAGCAATATCCTTTGGAACGCTGTCAATGGTCTGACTGTGGGCGGAAATGCTGGTCTTTCCGTTGGTGACAAACAGTGTTGTGCGGAAACCGTTTTCAGCTTCCACTCTTACTTCCATAGTATCGGGATCAAAGTTCGTTAATGTAATGATATCGGTTTCGGTCAAATATTGAACATTGGTTTTATCTGCTGTTACGGTTACATCTCCGATTT
>JAFVUZ010000099.1 GCA_017502435.1 Lentisphaeria bacterium | reverse complement strand
CGGACATTGTCATTGCCTGCCTTCTGCATCAGCCGGACAGCCGCGTCAGCGTCCACATCAGCCGGACTGGAGTACAGTCATTTGTTTTTTTCCTTAAATTCCTTAACTTCCTTAAACTCCTTATTGCTTGTCACGCCCTGCCGCACGCATACGGCTGTGCCGTGTCATGCTGTGTTTGCAACTTCCAATAATACAAACTATCGGAAGTTGCTTCACATTGATCGAACTTCTGGTTGTAATTGCCATCATCGCAATTCTTGCCGGAATGCTGCTCCCAGCCCTCGACAATGCCAGAGAAAAAGGGCGTGCCGCCAAATGTACCAGTAATTTGAAAACGCTCGGCTTGGCAGCTTCAATGTATATTTCTGATTATGATGACTGGATTCCTTCTATGGGTGTCGGCAAAATGAGTGGAGATAACCGTGTGCTTTATATGTTATCTCCGTATGTGAATAAATATGCTATCTGGACTTGTCCGTCTGCCAATTATACTACGTGGAATCCCCCTGAACATCCGAAAGCTTATCAGCATTACGGAGTTGAAATCGCTCTCGGTTCCTCAATGGCAAATGCCTGCAGTTATATGAATTTGAAAGTCAATAAGTTGAAAACTTTGAGCAAAGTTGTTTATGCGGCTGACAGATTCGCCCCGAAAGACAACGGCGGAGCCAATGATCCAAACTATGCCTGTGCCGCTTATGGCAGCGGCGGCGGTATGTATTGTCAGTCAGCCCGTCACAATAGCCGCTTCAATGTAGTTTTCATGGACGGTTCTGTAAAATCATTCAAAGGAACTCCGTCAACTAATGAATGGAGCAATACAAGTAAAGAATTTGATGCGTATATATATGGCTATAAACCGTTTGATTACAACAAGAAAAAATATGACGGTTCAAACAGATAAAAACTGGAAGGATTTGATAATGATTTACAAAATTATTTGTTCAATGTTGGCAATGGCGGCTTTGAGTGTTTCTGCCATTGAAATAAAAATACCGGCAAAGCCATCTGTACATGAAAAAAATACCGCAGCTTTACTGCAGAAATATGCGGAAAAAATTGATAAAAACAGCAAAACTGTTTTCCGTATTGCTTATGACGGTGAAATGCAGTCCACAGCCTGGAGTGTTTCAACTGACGGCAAAACAGTAACTCTTAAAGGCGGCAGATACGGTATTTATCTTGCAGTTGCTCATTATCTGCAGGATATTTGTGATGTGATGTTTTATTCGCCGTTTGAACGTGATTATCTGAAAAAAGAACTGCCTTCAAATTTTAAAGCCATCTCCGGCAAATCCGCTTTTGAACTCAATGAAATCCATTCAATTTACGGCAGAGACAACGGTGATTTTGCGATTTTCCGCGGCATCGTCAACGATGGATATGAACCTGTTGCCAAACGTCGCGGCTTTGGAAGAATTTTCGGCAGACCTTATAATATACATACTTTTATGTATTATATTCCGGCGGCAAAATATTTCAAACAACATCCTGATTGGTTTGCAGAAGTCGGCGGAAAAAGAGAGAACAGCAAAGTTGCCCAGCTTTGTTTGAGCAATACCGAAATGCGTAAAGAGGTCTTGAGCAATCTCCGTAAATATATTGTCAGAGATATTGCCGATGCCAAAAAGAATTACGTTGATGTCCCATGGATTTATGACATTTCTCAGAATGATAATCAGCGTTTCTGCCGCTGCAAAAATTGTAATGCTCTCGCGGCAAAATACGGCAATACCCAGTCCGGACTGCTGCTGGATTTTATCAATGAGATCGCACGGGAAATCCGCAAGGAGTACCCCAATATCATGATTTCAACTGCGATGTATCAATATACGGAAAAAGTTCCGTCAAATATCAAGCCCGAAAATAACGTTTTGATTGTACTTACAGATACTCTTTCAAATGTTCTGCATCCTCATTCTTCAGATCAGAACAGGTATTTCCGCAATCTTTTGCAGCAGTGGGCAAAAATTGCTCCCAATATCCGTGTCTGGGATTATAACATTACTTATACCAAACCGCAGGAAATGCCCTACAACAGTGAATGGACATATCAATCAGATATGAAATTTTTCCGTGACTGCGGCGTAAAACAGTTGTTTACTGAATTTGAAGAGGCAATTCTCGCCGATGTCCGTGATTACAAGATTTATCTCAAAACTGCGGTGCAGGAAAATCCGGATGTCGATTTTGAAGCTGTCCGCAAAAAGTTTGTTTATAATTTTTACGGTAAAGCCGGTGATTTGTTCCTGCAATACCGCGATGTACTGAAGAAAGCACAGGAACGCAAAAATCCGTATCTTGGTATGTATCCACCGACGGCAGCCAGCAGCCATCTGGATTTGCAGACAGTCACAGAAGCACAGAAAATTTTTGAGAAAGGAATTGAACTCCTCAAAGATGATCCCGTCCGTCTCAAACGCTGGCGTTTTGCCCGCCTCGGAATTGACCGTGCAACTTTGATCATGTCACGTCCGCTGATGGCAGAATACCTCAAGCAAAACGGTTCGCTCAAAGGGTATCCTTTTGCTGACCGTAAGGCGATTGCAGAACGTGTTATGAGTACAGTTACGGAACAGGCAAAAATCCGCCTTTGGCCGTCTCAAATTGAAAAACTTCTCAAATATGTGAAACAGGAAGTTGAAAAATGCACTCTGCCGATTACCGAACGCAGTCTGCATACTCCTGAACAGTTCAAAAATATCCCTGCTGACAAATTATTCGATTTTACAATGGAAAACTCCATGCGTTGGAGAAATTATATCAAACTCGTCAATGATCCTGAATCTGATGTCGGAACTGTCGCAAGCATCACTTTCCCAAGTTCCGATAAACGCGTAAAATTTGAGGATTACAAACTGCCGATCTGGTTCTGCGTCTATTCTCCGGCAATCAAAAAGAATCTCTGGGGGCAGAGCCTTTTTCCGAGATTTGTAAAAAAATCCGGTTACAACTGGTACAAACTCGGAGAAACCAAATTGAGTTCAGACTGCGTATTTGTGATTTTCAGAAGCTGGAATCTGCAGCTCGGAGCATCCGGACCTTTTGATATGAATGATCCTGACCGCAAATTTGAAGTCTGGGTCAGAATCAAATTTACAGGTCCCGGTTATCCTTTCGGCAAAAAAGATGAGCCGGACGCTTTCTTCATTGAACGTGTAATGCTGGTAAAAAAATAATATCTTTGACAGGAGGCTGAAAAGCCTCCTGAATTATAGTAACATATTACAGCAATAACAGGAATCAGTATTAATGAATAAAAAATTTATATCAGGCATTTTATTGTTTTTTACTGTCATTAATATTTTCGCTATGGAAAATATAAATTCAAAAAAATTCAAACAGTATTTTTTCAACTCTCTCAAACCTGAGGCAATGCCGTCCGGATATTCAGAAGCATTCAAAAAAAATGATTATCGAAAAGCATTGAAGATTGCAGTTGACTATTTCCGCAAACGTCCGACACCTGCATTGCTGTCTGACCTTAAAGACCGTGAATATGATATGAATGTTGCGGAAAGAGCAGTCAAAGGAAATATTACGCAAGTAAGTATTCCATATCAATTCCCCGGCGGGAAAATAGATTTTGAATATGATCCCACCCGGGCGAAAGGCGTTTTCAATCCGGAATGGCAATGGCAGCTTAACCGTATGAATTTCTGGAATCATATGGCACTTGCTTATTACAACTCCCGTGATGAAAAATTTGCCGCCGCATTTGATAAGCAGCTGAAATCATGGGTCACAACTGTACGCTGTCCCAAAAATTGGAATGGCATCGGCAGTGCATGGCGTACGATTGAAACCGGTTTGCGTCTGATGGGCAGTTGGCAGATCGCTTTTGAAGTTTTCCGTAAATCTCCGTCTGTTTCAGATGAAACTCTTGCATTGATGCTTGCCTCCATGCAGGAACAGGCATGGCACGCATTGAATCACCGCACCAAACGCAACTGGCTGATGATGGAGGTCAATGGAAGTTATACTTTTGCAATGCTTTTCCCTGAATTCAAAGCATCACGGCAAATTCAGAAAGATTCTGCTTATTATCTCGGTGAAGAGTTGAGAAAACAAATCCTTCCCGACGGTATGCACAATGAATTATCTCCCGATTATCACGGTGTGGTTTACCACTGTTCGTCCATGATGTACAATATTGCAAAACAGCAAAATGGCACTGCGGCTCTGCCGGCAGATTTTGTAAAAAATATTGAAATGCTGGCTGATGTATATTTGAAACTTGCAACTCCCGGTTTCACAATGCCGCGAACCAATGACTGCTACACGACCAGACTGGCACCGTTTATGAAAACAGCGTACAAACTGTTTCCGCACAGAAAAGATTTTCTCTGGGGAGCAACTTCAGGTAAAGAAGGTACTCCGCCCGCCGGGAAAACTGCATCAAAATTTATGCCTTATGCAGGTTTTATTGCCATGCGTTCATCATGGCGTAACGATGCGGCATATCTCTGTTTTGACGTCGGTCCGCTCGGAGTTGCCCATGCTCATAATGACAAACTCAATATCAATATTTACAAAGGTGATGAAGAACTGCTTTTTGATGACGGCGGCGGCGAGTATGAAGATTCTCCGTACCGTATTTACGGCCGATCCGGATATGACCATAATACCGTTCTGGTTGACGGCAAAGCCCAGAATCGCAATACTCCCCGCCAGGTCAAAAAAGCGATAGATGCAGACTTTATTTCAAATGAAAAATTTGATTATGCCTGCGGTGTTTATGAAGATACATTCGGTGAAAAAATGTTGAAAACTGCAATTCACAAGCGGGAAGTGCTTTTTGTGAAGCCGGAGTTTTTTGCAGTTGTTGATACAATGACGGGCCGTGACGGCAAAGTGCATGACTACACTATGCTGCTGCAGCTGGATACTTTGAATGTAAAAACGTCAGGCAATTCAGTCCGTGGCATTTTAAACGGCAAGTATGATCTGTATGCACTGCAGTTGTCTGATAATACAGCAATAACTGTTAAATCCGGCAGAACTTCTCCAGTTTCAGGCTGGTATGTCGGACGTAATGACAAACATCTGCACAAGGCTTCAACAGTTGAATTTACAGTAAAACAGCAAAAAAATTTCAAATTCCGAACTTTGTTTTTTCCTTTGCTCAAAGGTGCAGCTCCCCCTGTTGCCAAAACGCTTGGCAACGGATTATGGGAGGTGAAATTCAATAACAAAGTTTATAAACTTGATTTCAATAATCTCAAAAATAATCTTTAAATCTGCTCAAGATAAAATTTTTGCATTGCATGGAATGTGTATTGCAAAAACCTGCAGCAAAAACTTCAAAAAGTAAGCTGCAGCCTTTTTTTCAGCCGTTTATCCAGTCGGCAAGATCTGTTTCTTCCATACGGCGTGGAACATCGGAAAATTCGACTTTGATGACTGAACACAAGGGATCAGGCGGCAGAATTGGAAGATCGTAAATTTTAAGTTTTCCGGTCTTTGCATCCCAGTCAAACGGATAGTCTCTGCCGTTTGCAAGCAGAGTTACTTTTTTGACCGGAGTTCCGACGAGAACTGCTGTTGCCTGACTGCCGCCCCAGCGGAAAATACACCAGTAGCCGATATTGTCTTTGCGGGTCCACGGGCCCTGAAGATTCAGGTCCACAAGTCCCGGCTGTGATGCCCCGATAAGTTCGCAGCGTTGAGAACCGTAAATTGCTTCGGCATTCTCTTTGAGCCAGCCGCCGACGATTTGAAGCCTTTCAAGTTCCTCATTGCGGATCGAACCGTCAGGGCAGGGGCCGATGTTCAAAAGATAATTGCCTCCGAGCTGTGCTGCCTGAACAAGATGCTGTATCAATTGTTCCGGAGTTTTCCAGTTGGGATTGAAGCGGACATAACCCCAAGTGCAGGAGTCACCGATACACATACAGCTTTCAGTCATACGCTGCACTCCGGATTTGACTACCTGTTCGGGAGTTTCGATATCTTCGTCTTTGCCGGAACGGTCATTGATGATTATATCGGGCTGGAGTTCACGTACCATGGCATTGAGTTCGGCGGCGTGCCAGAATTCCGCCCATTGCGGACGGTCAAGACGGAGTTTTGCGTCCCAGCCTCCGTCGTATTCAAGGATGTCGATTTTTCCGTAATTGGTCATAAGTTCACGGACTTGACCGAATATCTGTTTTAAAAGGGCCTCTTTGGATTCCGGGTATTTTTCCGGTTCAAAATAGCCGGGGAAACGCCAGTCAAGCAATGAGTAATAAAATCCAATACGCAGACCTGCTTTGCGGGCGGCATCGACATATTCTCTGACAATATCACGTTTGCAGCCGTATTTGACGCTGGTGAAATCTGAATATTTGCTGTCAAACAGCGAAAATCCTTCATGATGTCTGGTGGTGAGCACCATGTATTTTGCTCCGGCGGCGACGGCGGTTTCCACCCATTCCTCTGCACAGCCGGGCTTGGGATTGAAAGAGTCGGCAAGTTTAGCGTATTCTTTTGCGGGGATGCGTTCAGAATACATGGTCCATTCGCCGCGTCCGAGCAGAGAATACAACCCGAAATGGACGTAGATGCCGAAACGGTTCTGATTGAAAAGCAACATTTTTTCTTCGTAATTCATAAATAACTCCATATTATGCAGGATTTAAAATTTTTGCAGATGTTTTTTCAGATTTGCAAGTGAACAGTATGAGATTAGTTTCATATATTTCAAACGTCCGTTCTGTCTTACAAATTCATCCATATATGGTCTTATCGTTCCTCTGGAACTGATTATTTGTCCCCAGTCGGCGACGCTCCAGCCGGGAACTTCAAGTTTTACAGGGTCGGCTTTTTCCATATTATCGAGCCACTCCTGCGGGAAAAATTTCAGCCAGTTCGGAT
The DNA here is from genome assembly GCA_017502435.1 of Lentisphaeria bacterium. GTDB lineage: Bacteria > Verrucomicrobiota > Lentisphaeria > Victivallales > Victivallaceae > RGIG5270. Next base: position 13,306 of record JAFVUZ010000099.1, on the reverse strand, counting down.
TGGAATTCAGCCAGGTGCAGGTATAAATACCTTTGGCATTGTATTTGATTTCAATCTCTTTTATCAGCAGTTTGAAACAACACAGCAAATATTCCTGATCCTCAAAAATCGAATGCGGCCCGACCCCGTTGGCAATATGAATGGCAGTGTAGTTGTCCGGGATAACCGTATCGCCGGAAATCGGCGGATCATAAGTAAGACTGCCGCAATGCCATGATGCAGGATGTGCCACACCGACACTGCGGGGATAATTCTCCAATGCTCTGAAGCGTGCGATATTTTTGACAAAGTCCCACATCTCTTCTTCAAAATCTTCAGGCGTAAGATGTTTTAATCTATTGGCGTGTTCAACGATTTGCTGACAATCATGATTGCTCCAGTTGGCAGTTATATCGTTGTAAAACATTCCATGATAAAAAGCCGGAGTATGGGCTTTTATCAATTCACCGATTTCTTTTTCCGGAAATTTCGGAGCGAGATATTTGCGGGCAAAGAAAAATGACAGCCGGAGCATTGAACGGATATATTCAAAATGTTCCGCCGGAGTTTTTAAATGAAGTTCAGTCATGATGCAGCCTTTTTCAGAATTTGAATTCAATCAGGAAGGCACTTGAACCGTTGTCTTTTTTGGGGAGAATAAGTTCGCCGTTTTCAAAAATAACATCAGTTTCGGTACGGTCATTTTCAATATCGAGCAGTTGGGCGGAAACTTCTGCTTTTTCGATGCCGTCGATTTTGATACGCAGTTCGCTTTCTGTTCCGCGGTAGTCGGCGACCATGAGCATGGCTGATTTGCCGTCGGCTGCAATGCCGCCGGTCAGGAAAACTGTTTCGGAGAAACTTTCTGCTTTTATGCGTTCATTGGTTTTTGCCAGCAGATCGCCGAAAATGCACATGGAGTAAAATACCTTGTTGTACCCTCCGAAGTTGTTCTGAAATCCCCATGCACCTTTGGGACTTGCTCCGTAATAGAATGCGAGGTCAAGTACGGTATCCTGCCATGCTGCCAGAGTTGCCAGATTGTAAATTGCAGAATCAATACCGCAGAGACCGGTTCTGCCTTCAAAAGCATTTTTGCTTGATTTTTCGGACATATTGGTTTGAATGCCTTCCCAACTGAGAAGATAATGCCATTCGGTAATTGCGGTTTCGCATTTTGTAAGACCTTCATTGTCAAGAATATCCCGCATTTTTTGAACTTTGGAGACAAAATCATGGACATTATTGTTGTACCCGTGCCACGAAACGAAGTCCGGGGCAATATTTGCCTCATGGCAGGCTTTGAGCAGCGGCAGGATGAGGTCCTCACGGTATCCGGTGGCGGCGGGACCGCCGATTTTCAGGTGTGGGAACTCTTTTTTGAGGCGTTTGAGTACGATGACGAAAAATTTAATAAATTCTTCATAGGAACCTTTCCAGCAGGTCGGGTCGTTTTCGGCTTCATTCCAGATTTCCCAGTATTCAATATCATAATGAAATCCATTTGCCCAGCCCTGTGTGTAGTGACGGATAATACCTGCCAGTGCTTCGGCGTACTGGTGATAATCTGTCGGGGGAAGGGAGTTGAAGTGTTTCTGGTCGGGACGGAGACCGGAATGTTCGATGCTTGTTCCGAGGCGGTACATGATTTTGCTGCCTGCTTCCTGAGTTATCCGGATCATTTCGTCGGTGGCGTCAAAGTAATAGTTACGGGGATCATTTGCGTCAAGATGCATGAGAGGGAAAACAAAATGAGTATCGACGACACGCTGTCCTGCATTCCACAATGCCCAGTCATGGTTGCGGGAATAGGTGAAATTCATTTTTTTGTAATTGGGAGTGAAATCAGTGATGCCGCGGTTTGAGAGGTTGGGAGCGGTGTTGGATGAGTGAAGTTTTCTGTTGAAATCTCCGAGTTTGCAGCTGAAATCTGCTTTGGCACAAAATCTGCTCATTTTTTATCTCCGTATTTTGGTGATTGAAGGAATTTTTATTGTGTTAATTTAATAGTGAATTACTTTTATTTCAAGTCAAAATGAAAATATTTGCATGGTATTTTGCTTTGCGGCTTGAAAAATCTGTAAGTTGATGTATATTAATTGTCAAACGACCGATGCGGTACTTCTCCATGGTGGGGAAGCAGCTTCACGGCACGAAAGGATTTAATTATGGAAAAAGACGTCAAATCCGCAATCATCGCCAAATTCGCACGCTTCGAAGGCGACACCGGATCCCCCGAAGTTCAGATCGCTATTCTGACCAAACGTATCAATGATCTCACTGAGCATCTCCGTGCAAACAAAAAAGATCACAGCACCCGCCGCGGTCTTTTGAACATGGTCAGCCGCCGCAAAAAACTTCTGGCTTATCTTTCCAAAGAAAATCACGACAAATACATCGAACTCACCGATGCTTTGTCTATCCGCCGCAAGTAATTACGGCATTCAGAAATACCCCGCTCCAATGTGGTGCGGGGGATTTTTTTATAAACTGTGCTATAACGATTAACCATTTACAATATGAGGTGAAAAAATGAATCTTTTGAAACGTGAAAATCCGTTGCAGGCTCCTGTAAAAGTCCTTCAGTTCGGTGAAGGAAATTTCCTCCGTGCTTTCATTGACTGGATGATTCAGGAGATGAATGACAAATGTGATTTCAATGCTGCAGTTCAGCTCGTTCAACCCATTGAAAAAGGTATGGCTGATATGATAAACGCTCAGGACGGACTTTATACTCTGATCCTCCGAGGCGTTGAAAACGGCAAAGTCGTTTCCGATAAACGCATCATTGAATGTGTCAAAGGCTGTCTCAATCCGGCAAATGAATGGAATGAAGTTGTCAAGGCTTTCTGCGGTGATGATCTCCGCTTTATTTTCTCCAATACCACCGAAGCCGGTATTGAATACAAACCGGAAGATTACACTCCGGGCAAAATGCAGACAACTTTCCCCGCCAAAGTAACTGCACTTTTCTTTGAACGTTTCAAAGCCGGTAAAAAAGGTCTCTTGGTCATTCCCTGCGAACTTATTGACAAAAACGGTGCAACTCTCAAAAAATACATCCTTCAGTATGCCGACGACTGGAAACTCGGAGATGATTTCAAAGCTTACATCGAAAACGAAAACACTTTCTTCAATACTCTCGTTGACCGTATCGTTGCCGGTTATCCCCGCAATGAAGCAGCTCAGCTTTGCGAAGAGTTCGGTTATCAGGACAATCTCATTGACTGCGGCGAAGTTTTCCATCTGTTTGTTATTGAAGGACCGAAAACGATTCTTAATGAACTGCCTTTTGACAAAGCCGGTCTGAATGTGATCGTTACTGATAATCAGAAGCCTTACCGTGAACGCAAAGTCCGTTTCCTCAACGGTGCCCATACCGGTTCTGTCCTCGGTGCATATCTCGGCGGCTGCAAAACTGTTGATCAGATGGTCGAACATCCCGTTTACGGCAAGTTTGTTGAAAAACTTCTCTTTGATGAAATTTTCAAAACCGTTCAACTCCCCGATGATGAGAAAAAGGCTTTTGCTTCTTCAATTCTTGAACGCTTCAAAAATCCTTTTGCCAATCATCAGCTGCTGTCTATCTCTCTCAACAGTATCTCCAAATTCAAAGTCCGTAATCTGCCGTCTCTGCTTGACTATTACAAACTTGAAGGAAAACTGCCGCAGGGCTTGGTATTTTCTCTTGCCGCACTTATTACTTTCTATACCACTGACGGAGATTATACACTGCAGGATGATGCGGCTTCTATCGCATTTATGAAAGCACTGCCTGATTGCCCGGTTGAAAAAGCAAAAGCAGTTCTCGGCAATGTTGATTTCTGGGGCGAAGATCTGACCAAAGTTGACGGTTTTGCTGACTTGCTTGCAGCAGACATCAGAAATATCGCTGAAAAAGGCATTGAACAGGCAACAAAGGATGTATTGTAATGGATAAACTGCTCAAAATTCATCCGCTTGACAATGTGGCTGTCGCTCTTGCCGAACTTTCTGCCGGCGAAGAGGGGGCTTTATCAAATGTTCCCCGCGGTCATAAAATCGCTCTCAAAAATATTGCCAGAGGCGAAAATATTATCAAATACGGTATGCCGATAGGTCATGCACTTGAAGATATTGCCGCAGGTTCTCACGTTCATACTCACAATGTCAAAACCAATCTTTCAGGTCAGCTCGAATATCAATATACCCCTGATTTTACACTGCAGGATATCAAATGCGACCGTACTTTCATGGGCTACCGCCGTGCCGACGGTCAGGTCGGCATCCGCAATGACATCTGGATTGTTCCGACGGTCGGCTGTGTCAACGGACTTGTCCGCAATCTTGCCAAAGAGACGGATTCGATTCCCCTTTGTCATCCGTACGGGTGTTCACAGATGGGTGATGATCACGAAATGACTGCCGATCTGCTGGCGGCTCTGGTTCACAATCCCAATGCCGGCGGCGTTCTCGTTGTAGCTCTCGGCTGTGAAAATAATACGCTTGAAAGTTTTAAAAAACGCCTTGGCGATTATTCAAAACTCAATATCCGTTTCATGCTCGCCCAGGAGGAAAATGACGAGTTTGAAAAAGGTCTCGAACTGATTGCCGAACTCAAAGCAGACCGAGTCGATGAACGTACAGAAATTCCGGTTTCTGAACTGAAAGTCGGTTTGAAATGCGGCGGTTCCGACGGTTTTTCAGGTTTGACCGCTAATCCGCTGGTCGGCAGATTTTCCGATTGGATCACTGCACAGGGCGGCACTTCTGTCCTGACTGAAGTCCCTGAAATGTTCGGAGCTGAAACTTTGCTTATGAACCGTTGCGTAAACCGCGAAGTTTTTGATAAATGCGTCAGCATGGTCAATGATTTCAAGGCTTATTATGAAAATCATAATCAGGTCGTTTATGAAAATCCCTCTCCCGGCAACAAGGCAGGCGGCATTACGACTCTTGAGGATAAATCTCTCGGATGCGTCCAAAAAGGCGGTATTTCACCTGTTTTTGACGTTCTGCCTTACGGAGAACGGCTCAAAACTCACGGCTTGAATCTCATTACCGGTCCCGGCAATGATATTGTCGCCTGCACAGTTCTTGCTGCTGCAGGATGTCATATCATTCTGTTTACGACCGGCCGCGGCAATCCGATGGGGTCAGTTGTCCCGACAGTCAAACTTGCCACCAACAGCGACCTTGCGGCCCGCAAGAAAAACTGGATCGATTATGATGCCCAGGCAAATCCTGAAACAGAGAAATTTGTTGATTATATAATTAATGTCGCCAATGGGGCAAAAACTTCCGGCGAACTTCGCAAAGATTATGAAATCGCCATCTTCAAAGACGGTGTGACTTTGTAATTTTTAATTGCATAAAGCGGGGAAATTTACGGTTTTGCCGGAATTTTCCCGCTTTTTTTGTGCCTTTGAGAGGCGGAAAGAATTCAGTAAAAGAGAAACTGACGGGAACCGGCAGAATCGGGAAGTTCAAAAATTTCAGTTACTTTCCAGTTTTTATGTGAAGCGCAACTGCGGATTTCCGGCAGATCCTCTTTCAACTGTTCCGGTGTTTTGTAGAGGATGAAACGGCCGCTTGTTTTGGGGAAATTGCGGGCATCGGTATAAACTGTTCTGGCAGTTGCCACTGCACGGGCAGTGACTATGTCAAAGCGGTTTTGCCATTCTGCTTTGCGGTTGAGTTCATTGGTGCGTCCGGTGAAAACGTCGATATTGGCAAGACCGAGTTTTTCGGCGGCAAGTTTGACAAAAGTCGTCTTTTTGCCGATGGAATCGACTGCGGTAATGTGCCACAATGGATAAGCCGCCGCCAGCACCAGTGACGGAAAACCTGCTCCGCATCCGATGTCGCAGATTTTCAGTTTTTTTTCTGTAAATTCCTGAAATGCAGCACCGAGAAGCAGTGAATCGCAGACGTGTTTTTGAATATAATCATTGTATTCGGTAATGCGGGTCAGATTTACTTTTTCGTTGTATTCGCACAAAAAGGTGTGGAGTGTATCCATTTTGACACGGAATCCGTCAATGTCTTTGACTTTTGCCTTTGCAATAACATCTGTATAATCTGTCATTTCAGCAATTCTCCGATGGTTGAAATTGCAAAAAATCCTGCAGTCAGAGCGAAAAAGATATAACTTGCCGTTTTCAATTTCTGCGTTGCGGCACATTTCCGGAAGTAATCACGCAGAAAGGACGGTTTGCCTGATATGCAGATGCCGATTATCCCCCAGAACCACGCCATAATTGTCATTGCCGGAGCCAACGGTACTTGAAATTCATACCCCCAATGCACAAACATATATGCTCCGACGATGAATAAGCCGCCCACTGCACGGGCTGTAAGATAATCAAGATAAAAATAACTCAATATTGCCAGTATAACAGCCGCATACCAGAGATATGCTTCCACCCAGCTGAAGATAATTGCCTGAGCATGGGGAACGCACCAGCAGAGCAGAGGAAAACCGATAATGACGCCGACTTTGCGGTTGCGGCAGAGTTTTTCAAAAAAGTCAATATTGGTGCTGTTGATTTTGGCTGTAACGAAAGCAAAAAATGCCATCAGCACCACGACGGCAAATCCGGAAATGAAAAAAATAATATTCATAAAAATCCTGTTTTTTAATTGTTCAAGGAGAAATTAGCACATTTTATTATTTTTTCAAGAAATAAAACTCAACGCCGCTGTTTTTTATTCAAATATTTGTGATAATTGTAGTTGAAATTGTACGGTACAAAATTTTCAATATAATCGTGTGTCAGCTGATAATTTACCGGAATGCCGTCAAAAATCCACGGCGTTTTTGATGTTACATAATCTGACATTTTGCGGTACAATGCGGTTCTTTCCGGGGAATCCGGCATGGGGATTATTTTTTTGAACATTATATCAAATTCAGGATCATTGAAAGCTGTACGGTTGCAGCTGCCGCTGTTTGGTCCGTAAAAAAGCTGCAGAAAATTTTCCGCATCCGGATAATCTCCAGCCCATGAAAGATAGAAAAGTTGAATTTTGCCCGCTGCAAGTTTGGCAAAAAATCTCGGACTGCTGTTGAGAACAGGAACTATTTTCACTCCGATTTTTGCCATGTCAGATACCATCAATTCTCCCAGCTGGTGATGTGTCAGAGTTGTTCCGTTTAAATCAAAGGTCAATGTCAGCGGTTCTCCGGTTGCAGGATCGATTCCGTTGGGATAACCTGCTTCAGCAAGGAGTTTTTTTGCCCGTTCAAGGTCGTATTTGCATGGATTCTGCCAGTTTGGATCGCTGCCGGCAACACCGGGTGCGATCGGACCGGGTGCAGGGAGCAGCTGACCTTTGTAATGCTGCAGACGCCGCGGCAGATTGTAGGCACAGCTCAAAGCCATACGCAGCTTATGATTTTTGGCAAATACAGGATCACGGAAATTGAATCCGACATAGCGGAGTTCAAAGGAGGGGGTCCGGAAAAGTTTGATATTTCTTTTTTTGAGTTCGTGCGGAAGTTCGCCGTTTTCATTTTCCAGGATGTCGAGATTGTCTTTGTCCAGCACTGCCATATCCAGTTCTTTCTGCAGAAAAAGCAGCCATGATGCAAAATTGCGTTTGAAAATAAATACTGTCATTTTGTCCGCCAGCGGCAGTTGTTTCTGTCTGTCGGATACAGTTTCGGCATATTCAAAACACTCTTTGCGGTATTCATTGAAGCGTTCAAATTCAATTTTGTAGCCTTTCTGCCAGTTTTTGATTTTGAAAGCACCGCTTCCTGCCGGTTTTTTGGAGAAGTGGTCCGCTTCTTGCAATACCGCTTTCTGTGAAACTATTCCGCAGTTCGGCAGTGCCAGAAAATAGAGGAAACGGTAATCCGGAGAATTGAGGATTATTTCAAATCGGAGGTCATCAATTTTTCTTAAGCCTTCGATTTCGGGATATTCCCCGCTGCGGTTTTTCTGAGTTGCTTTGCGGAAGTCATTGATCCCCTTTATTTTATTGCGGAATATCCAGTACATCGGGCTGTTCATGCTTGAATCAATGATGCGTTTGAAGGAAAAAATAACATCGTCAGAAGTAACTTTGCGGTCTTCAAGAGAATTGAATACTTTTGAATCATGAAAATAGAGATCATCACGCAGTTCAAAACGGTATGTTCTGCCGTCGGCGGAAACTTCCGGCATTTTTTTCAGCATTGACGGTTCGAGTTTGTACGGCACATTAGGATAATCGTACTGGAGCAGTGTATCGTAAATCACACCGCACATATTGCGGCTGACAAGATCGGCTCCGAGTGCGGGGTCGAGCGATTTTATCACTCCTGAACTGCCGAATTTCAAATGAGTTCCGTCATTGGAATCATTCTCCGCACAGCCGCACAGCAAAATCAGTCCGGAAAGAAGACAACAGATTTTTTTTAATGATATTTTCATAATTTTTTTCATTTCAGAGTTGGAAATTTTTCAAAAATAACATAGTTTTGCTGCAAAAGCAAATAAAAAAACAAAAATATTGAAAAAAAATCGAAATTATTTGAAAAATTTTTTGCTTTTTTGAAAGATATGGTTATATTTCATATAAAGAAGAAAAATGTACCCTTGCAACCAAAGGAAAATATTATGGCTAACAATCCTAAATTGACAATACTTTTTGAAAAAATGCGTGGTATGGTCTTTGAACTTGACAAAGAGCAAATGTCAGTAGGCCGCAAAGAAGGCGTGGATATTTGTATCAAAGAGGGTTCTCTGAGTTCTTATCACTGTGATTTTATCCGTATGGAAGACGGAGGTTATATGCTCCGCGACAACAACAGTACCAATGGCAGCCGTGTCAATAATGAACCGGTCACTGAACGTGTATTGAAAAATTCCGATATTATTCAGCTCGGGTCTGTTGAAATTCTCTACGACAGCAATGACAATTCCCATACCGGTACTATTTCACGTACTCATACTATCGACCTCGACAGTACAGAACTTAATATGGCCGGCGTCCGTGAATTGACCAATCTTTCACCTTTTGCTCAGGCACAGCGTGAAAAACAGAAAAAAGTCAATGCCATGATCAAAATCGGCATTGCCGCTTTCGGTGTATTGCTTGCGGCTCTGGTTGTTTTTGTCGCAATCAAAATGTTCAATCATTGATGCAGAACTGCCCGTTTCAACGGGATTTTATGTAATTTCAATTCAAGGCAATTACCCGCCGGAGTGATTGCCTTGTTTTTTACAAATGCCGGCAGTAAGGAATTTTTATGGCAGATCAGGATAACAAAAATTTGATAAAAGCCTCTCCCAAAGCAACTTGGATATGGCTGATAATATTTATCGGACTCGGCGTGCTGTTGATGTTTAAAAACTGCGACAGTGAAAAAATTACTGAGTTCAACCAAACTCAATTCGTTGAGGCTCTGAAAGAAAACCGTATTTTGACCGCAGATATAAACTCTGAGGCAAATGATGTTTTGAGCATCAGCGGACGCTACCGCCTCAATGCGGATGCAACCGCAACGCCGGTCAAGGAAACAACTTCCACCAAAAATCCGCCCCGCTCGGAATATCTTTACAAAACCAGAGTTCAGAAAACCGACAGCATTGACAAACTCATCCAGAAACATACCGGAGCCGTTACCGTCAAGCAGAATAATGATTCATGGTTTTCACTCCTCGGTTCGGTTCTGCCGCTGCTGCTGCTTTTTATCGTTATTTATATTTTTGCCGCACGTCAGTTCCGCAATGCCAACAAGGGTGCATTTGATTTCGGCAAGAGCAAGGCACGCATGATTCCCCCCGATGAACTCAATGTCAAATTTGACGATATCGCAGGTGCCGATGAGGCCAAAGAGGAGATCGCTGAAATCGTCGAATTTCTCAAAGATCCGCTCAAATTCAAAATGGTCGGCGGCAAAATCCCCAAAGGTTGTCTCCTGGTCGGTGAACCCGGTACCGGTAAAACTTTGATGGCCAAAGCTGTCGCCTGTGAAGCCGGAGTTCCGTTTTTCGCCATTTCCGGTTCAGATTTTGTTGAAATGTTCGTCGGTGTCGGTGCCAGCCGTGTCCGCGATATGTTTGAACAGGCTCGCAAAAATATGCCCTGTCTTATCTTCATTGACGAAATTGATGCCGTCGGAAGATCCCGCTTCTCCGGTCTCGGCGGCGGTCATGATGAACGTGAACAGACTCTTAACGCAATGCTGGTCGAAATGGACGGTCTGGAAAGCCGCTCCGGTGTGATCGTGCTTGCTGCAACCAACCGTCCCGATGTGCTTGACCCCGCATTGCTCCGTCCCGGACGTTTTGACCGTCAGGTGGTCATGGACCTGCCCGATATTCACGGCAGACGGCAGATCCTCGACATCCATGCCAAAAATATCCGCATGGAGGACAATGTTGACCTGGATGTTATCGCCCGCACAACTCCGGGGTTCAGCGGAGCTGATCTTGCCAACCTCTGCAATGAAGCCGCTCTGCTTGCCGCCCGTACCAATAAGGAAAAAGTAACTCAAGCTGAACTCGAAGAGGCCCGGGACAAAGTAAGTTACGGCCGTGAACGCCGCAGCCGTAAAATCACTGAACGTGAACGCATACTTACCGCTTATCATGAAGCCGGTCACGCTTTGGTTGCTCTGCATATGGAACACGCAACTCCGGTTCACAAAGTTACCATTATTCCACGCGGTCAGGCTTATCTCGGTGCAACTTTCACCATGCCGAAAGAAGACGTTTACACCCGCAGCCGTCTGGAACTGCTGGCTGAAATGGCTATGACTATGGGCGGCAGAGTCGCTGAAGAACAGATTTTCGGTGATATAACCACCGGTGCAAGTGCTGATATTGAACACGTTACACGTCTTGCCCGCATGATGGTCTGTTCATTCGGCATGGTTGAAGGTATCGGTCCTGTCCGCTACGGAGAGTTCCGCAACCATCCTCATTCCAGAATTGACGCTCCGATGCCCGACTCTCTCGGTAATGAAACTGCACGTGAAATCGATCTTGCCATCCGTGAGTTGATCAACGATGCACTCAATACCGCCCGCAGACTGCTCAAAGAAAATGCTGATGAACTTGAAAAACTTGCTCAGGCATTGCTTGCCAAAGAGACTTTGGATATTTCAGAAATTGATATTCTGCTCGGTCGTGCCGTTTCTCCGGCAGAGGAGTTGACTGCTGAAACTGAAGGTGCTGTGATCGCACCGGAGGAACCTGCAGAAGAAAATACGGAAAAACAAGATGCTGACGGAGAATAAAGATCCGTTATACGCTCAGCTGAGCTGTTATGTACAGCCCAAATCATCCCGTTGTGCCGTTGTCGGCGTGTATGACGGGATGCTTAAAGTCGCATTGACTGCACCTCCGGTCGATGGAGAGGCAAATAAAATGCTGATAAAATTCATAGCATCTCAGATGGGCGTCAGCAAAAGTCTCTGTTCTATCGTTCAGGGCGATACATCCAGACGCAAAGTCGTACGTATTGCTGGTGTTACCGCAGAAGATGTAAAACAACGCTTATGTTCAAATGTTGATTTCGCTCAAGATTAAAAATTTTGCCCTTGTAGAGAATGCTGAAGTCGGATTTTCATCCGGATTGAATGTTATTTCCGGTGAATCCGGCAGCGGCAAGTCCATACTTATAGGGGCTTTGTTTGTCCTGCTCGGCGGACGTTCTGACAAAGAGTGTATCCGTGAGGGCGAAAAACGCTGTGAAACAGAGGCAATCCTCAAGGTTACTCCGCAAATCAAAGCAAAACTGCAGGATTTTTTTGCCCGATATGATATTGAAGATTGCGGTGATGAGTTGTCGCTCCGCCGTGTCCTGCAGGAAAATTCCGCCAGAAGTTATGTGAACGGAGCGAATGTGCCGCTGAAATGTATCCGTGAAATTGCAGGTATATTTTTTGATTTCAACCGTCCTGACGAGGAACTTTCTCTCAATTCTCAAAGCCGTCAGTTGGAACTGCTTGACCGTTCCGGCGGCATTGATTGTGCTGAATGTCAGAAACTTTTTGCGGAATTGAGTGCTCTTGAGAATGAATTGAAAGAGTTTGACAGTGCATCACCGGATGAAAATGAAGTTGAGGAGGCAAAAGAGTTTGTCAGTTTGATGGACAAATACAACTTTGCTGAAGATGAAGAGGAAACTCTGGTGCAGAAACATAAAATCCTCTCAAACAGCCGGGAACTTATAAATATTGCCGCCCGGGTGTCACAACTTTTGAGCGGTGAAGAAAACTCTGTTGCTGATGCACTAAGTGCTGTGATGCGTGAATTTTATGCAATGGATAAACTGGCTGACGGAACATTGTCCGAACTGCTGGAACAAGCTGAAAATCTGAATGTGACGCTTAATACACTGCAGAATACGCTTGATACATTTGCAAGTTCACTGGAACTTGACGGTGAAGCATTGCAGGAAGTTGAGAACCGTCTTGATGTGCTGTACCGTTTGAAACGGCGTTACGGTCCGTCATTTCAGGAACTTTTTATCAATTATGAACGGGCAAAAGTGATTGTGAACAAGGCGGCAAATGGAACGGCTGTCCGCCGTCAGCTGATTGAGAAAATTACTTCGGCACGGCAGAAACTTGATTGTGAATGTGAAAAAATTTCTTCAAAACGCAAAAGTGCGGCAATGGAACTTGAAAAATCTCTGCTGGCGGAACTTGCTTCACTCGGCTTTAAAAAATGCCGCTTTGAATGGAGTTTCTCAAAAATTCAGCCGTCTGCAGCAGGCAGTGATGAATTGGATATACTTTTCAGTGCCAACAGCGGAGAAAGAGTGCTGCCGCTCCGCAAAATTGCTTCCAGCGGTGAACGTTCACGTCTCTTTCTCGCCATAAAAAATGTTCTTGCGAGAGTCGATGATATTCCGGTTGTCATTTTTGATGAAATCGATGCCAATATCGGCGGTGAAACTGCCAATAAAGTCGGACATTCACTGCATGAACTTGGCAAATACCGTCAAATCATATCTATCAGTCACCTGGCACAGATCGCAGTTTTTGCGGATACGCATCTGCAGGTCGTTAAATATGTCCGTGAGGACGGCCGTACAGTTTCTGAAGTTCGTCCGCTGGATACTGAAGGCAGAATTTCAGAACTTGCCCGTATGCTCGGCAATGCGGATGGGGCAGAGGATTACGCCCGTAAAATGCTGGAACGATGATTTTTAGTCAAATTGTATAAAATAATATGCAAAATTTTTTCGCTGTGTACTAAACGCAGACTGATTTTTTATTACAAGGGGGCTTACGCCGCCCCCTTGTATCCCCGGCGCCGGGTACGACCCGGTGCGATATTACGCTGGTGCGTGAATGTCGACGGCTGTGTAGTGTTTAGCTATTTTTTCGGCGGAATGTTCGATT
>JAFVUZ010000098.1 GCA_017502435.1 Lentisphaeria bacterium | reverse complement strand
TCCCGCTTTTTTGCGGAATGACGAAACAAATCTTTCGCCGGATTAGCCACATCAGGGGTATGCCGTTCGTTGCTGTCGCAACTCACTATACCCCCGAACCCCCTCAATTTTTTTTTATTATCAGTCAATGTTTAGTACAGAACCTATTTTTTAATCAGACAAGCTTGCCCAGGGCATGGATATTTATTACAAATGAATTATCTCCATTGCGGCGGCTATTTATTATTTTGATTGCATTATTATCCATTTCTGTACAGGAAAATTCAATACCGTGGCATGAGGGTTTATATGCTGTAAAAAATACAAATGGTTCAATATTCGGGTAGTTTTTCAATATTTTTAAAGAATAATTATAGTCTATATCGCTGATAAAAACTATTGCAATTTTTTCTTTTATTTTTCCAACTGTTTCAATATGCTGCCGCAAAAGATCATGCTGATTTGAATTGTAATCAGAAAAAACATCCACGTTTATATTCACTGACGCACTTATTCCGGCAATCCGGTTTGTATTCGTGGCACGATTGCGGAATTCTTTGCCCTGACACACGATAATGCGATTGAAATCTTTTGAATTCAGCATTTTTCCGAGAATTCTGCCTGCTCCGAAGTCATCATATCCTGAAAAATCTATGCCGTTTATATCAAGTTCCGGTTTATGATTGATAAAAACAACCGGAAAATTTTTGGGGCGTGCCGCTGCAAGTTTGCTCAATTGACGCATATCCATAAGCGACCAGACAATACAGCCTGCGGATTCCGGATCGGAAAAAAGTTCCATTATCTGCTGAAATTGACGTGTTCTGCTGTTATTGGCAGATATAACTTCCAGATTAAGTCCCATATCCATTATCCCTTTGCCGAAATTCATAAAGGATCTGTTGAAACTTTCCGGAGTAGGAAGAGTATCCAGCAGAAGTGATATTCTCCTGCCGCAATTATTGGTTCTGTTTTCCGGTATTTTTGAAGTGACCACAGTACCGCGGCGGGGAGCACGAAGCAAATAACCTTCTTTGGCGAGTCTGCTGAGGGCTTTTTTCAATGTTATATGATTTACTCCAAGGTATGCGGCAAGTTCAATATCCGGCAATAAACGTTTTCCCGGTTCCCATTCTCCGGTATTGATCATACGGAGAATATATTTATAAATCTGAATATAGATGGGAGTACCGGAAACAAACTGAATTTTCAAGTTATCTGTCATCAATAAATCCTCTGATAAGTATTAATATACATTTTATGACAAATAATATACTTCAAAAACGGATTATTTCAAATTGTATATGCAAAAATAAAAATAAAAAATAAAGTTATGTTCAGTACAGAGCCTTTAGTTTTATGCAGGCAACTTAATTTTCTTTATATGCATTTGTGTATATTATTAAGATTTATATGGTATTTTCTTGAAATTTGTTCTTAATTTTATTGCTTTTTTGTATTCTTGTGTTATATTATACAAACATATTAAATATATTATTTCTTATAAAACAGGATATTCATAATGATAAAAAATGCCAGAGATTACGGAGCTGTCGGTGATGGTATTGCAAATGATACCAAAGCATTGAATAATGCACTGCTGGGCGGCGGAACTGTTGTTGTCCCTCCCGGAGTTTATCTTACCGGAACTCTTTACCTTGAAAGCAATACAACTCTGATCATAGAAAGCGGAGCAGTTATCCGAGCCATCCGTGGTATGGAGAATTATAATGCAGTAAATTTCTGTCCGCAGAATCGCGACAGCAAGGCTGAGGTTCAGAATGGATGTCACCTTATAACTGCAGTCGAAACAGAAAATATACGCATTGAAGGCGGCGGAATAATTGATGGTAATTACGGTGCCTGGGAGTGGAAAATGCACTCTTTTCAACCCTGTTATTATCCGCAACCTGCAGATCGCAACGGACAACTTATTTTTATATGTGAATGCAGAAATTTCAGTATGACCGGAGTTCACCTGATGAATTCGACTTATTGGACGCTTTTTCTGCATGGTTGTGAAAATGTCCGTCTTTCTGATTTGAATATTGAATCACCGCATCTGGTTCTCAATACCGATGGAATTGATATTGACTGCTGCTGTGATGTAGTCATAAATAATTGCATCATCCGTACCGGAGATGACTGCATTGCTGTCCGCGGCAATCCGACTCCGCTGAAAAATAAACGTGATTGCAAAAATATCTGTGTAAGTAATTGTATTCTTTCATCTGCCTATGCCAATGCGATACGTGTCGGAGTCGGAGAAGGATATATCCACGACTGCAATTTCAGTAATATAATTGTTGACGGTGCAAAAGTCGGAATCAATCTGGTGGCTAAATTCGGTTCTTCTCAGAATAACGGTACGTGCATAACAGATTTGACTTTTTCAGATTTCAGAATGGATGTCAAGCGTCCGTTTATGATCGAACTTGACGATTATTATGGTAATGTTCCATACAAGTCAAAAAATACCTTTGAACATATTGATTTTAATAATTTCCGTATCAGAGGTTATCTTTCAAGTTTTATTTTCGGCAATGGAGCCGGAATCATCCGTGATATTAATTTCAATAACGTAAAAATGCTGGCAGGCGGCAACGGCAGAGAGCCGGGAGTGGATGAACACGGATTGTGGTGTGTCGATTCAACAGAAGCTGTTTTTGATATAACAAGTTCCGCAGAGGTGAATTTCATAAATTGCAGCATCGGATTTGAAGCAGATGAACGTCCATCCGGCTGGGAATATGATGTCAGAAGTATTGATTCTGTTGATATAAATATGATAAACTGCAATTTTGTAAAATGTAAAGTGAAGTAATTATGATAAAAAAAGTTTTCCTGATACATCATACGCATTATGATATTGGTTTTACAGATCTTCCGGAAGAAGTTATCCGGAAGCAGCTTTTGTATCTTGACAGAGCAGTTCGTTTCTGTGAAAAAGATGCCGGTTTCCATTGGACAATAGAGAGTGGCAGTCTGCTCCGTAACTATCTGGAAGCAAGACCTCCGCAGATGGTTGAACGCATTTTGAAATTTTTGCGTAATGGTCAGTTGGAAGTTGCGGCATTTGATATGCAGATGCTTACTGAAACAGCATCATTTGCAGAACTTTATGCAAATGTTTCACGCATTGTGGAGTTGGGAAAAAAATATAATTTCCCTGTCAAATGTGCCATTCTGGATGATATCGGAGGATGGGCAGGCGAACTGCCGAAAATAATGAATCTGGCGGGTTTGCGTTATCTGGTCGCCGGTGTCGGAGCGTGTCAGGCGGAACTTCCCTGGGCGGATCTGCCGCATCTTTTTTACCTCAAGAGCCGCAGCGGCGGCAGAATAATGGTCTGGAATCTCGGAATTGACCGCAATGAAAGTTCTGATGATTCCCAAAATCCTTTTGCGGTTTACGGTTTGGGCGGTGCTTATTTGGGCTATCGGGGGTTTGAAGAGTATCTGGGCAGAAAGGATGGCGGTGCAACTTTGTATCTCAAAAATGAGAGTGCAGAAAATCATGCATCAGTCAAAGAACTTTTCGGGCTCCTGCTCAAACGTCTTGAATCAGAAAATTATCCCTATGAAGAAATTCTTCTGCAGTACGGCGGTGACAACCGCTGTCCCAACGGAGATATTGCCGAACTTGTAAGATGTCTGAATGCATCCGGAGATTTCCCGGAAATCGTATTGACCACACCCGGCTGTGCCATGCAGTATCTGGAAGAAAAATATCAGAAAGATATTCCGGAACTTGAAGGAATTATTTCAGACCCGTGGAATATCCGTATGAACGGAGTTCCTTCAGTTTTGAAAAAATTCCGCAAGGCCCAACGCAAATATGAAACTTTGCGTTTGACCGGAGTTGAAAATAAAGAACTTTTTGAATCACTGATGCTGCTGGCGGATCATACTTTCGGTTTGAATCTGTGGGGATGGCAGGAAATTGCCGAAAACAGCAGAGAAGATATTGCAGATCCGTTTTTTGACCTTGCCCGCCGCAGTTGGGAAATAAAAAATTTCTATTCGGAAAATGCTCTTTTCCAGGCGGAAAAATCAGAACGCATCAAATTGGGTTCAGCATTGCAGACTGATGAAAATACAATTACAGTTTTCAATTCTGCCCCGCATATTGTCAGCGGTACTGCAGAACTCTATCTCGGCTCTTATTCTCCGCAGATAACCGCATTGCGTGACAGCAGAGGAAATGCAGTTTCATTTCAGAAAATAAATCATAACCGTTATATGATTTATGTTGAAAATGTTCCGGCACTCGGTTCGGTCAGACTTGAAGCTGATTTTGATCGTGAATATCCATGGAAGTATGATTTTATGCAGGAAGTTGTTCCTGAAAAGATTGAAAATGATTTTTACAGCTGCACTCTTGAGGTGGATGGTTCTATCAAGTCAGTTGCTTTGTCGGATGGAAAATGTATTTCGGATGGAATTTTTGGTAAATTTCAATATGAAAAATTCTTTGATATTGATGTTGTCAATGAACATTGCAATCTGAAATCAAGCATTGACCGCAAACAGTTCAGTTTGGAAAAGACGGAAGGTCATTTGATTGCAGACGGAGAACTTTTTTCAGAAGTAAGGCACTCCGGCTTCTGCGAAAATACAGGAGTAAATATTTTTTACCGGTTCTGGAAAAAATTTCCGCGTATTGATATTGCCATCCGTATCAACAAACCGGAAACTCCTGAGAAAAGCTGTATGCGGATGATTTTCCCGTTCAGCGGCGGTCAAGGGGCTTTCTGCTATGATCAGAATGTTGGAATTGCAGTTCCGGAAAAACTTTTGCCGGGTTCTGTACGCGAAGTATTTTTCTGTTCTCGTTATGCTGCATTGCAAACAGAAAAGTTCAATGTGGTAATGTGTTGTCCGGATGCACCTGTGGTTGAATTCGGTTCAGCACGTCTGGCTGATTGGAAGAAGGATTTTCCATATACACCTGACCGTAATTGTATTTGTGCACTTATCGGAAATAATATCTGTAATACGGATGCTCCTGCATGGTATCCGCTCCGTGACAGATTTGAGTATTCGATTTTTCTCAATGAAGGTGAATTTTCGCCTGTCGCCGCACAAAAATATTGGGAATCGTCAAATAATCTCAATGCCTTTTTCGGATTTGAAGAAATTGAGAGTATTTGTGATGGATTGCCAGATGAAATCCGACTGCACAGCAACGAAAAAGGAGAACTTTTTGTTGAAAATCTGCTGAAAAAAGAGTGTTCTTTTTCTTTTAAACTCAGAGATAAAAAATACACAGGTACTCTTGCTCCGCTGGCAATAGAAAAAATTCATTGATTTGTATGAAATAAGTCATAAATTTCTTCTGTTATGACTTATTTTATTTCCTGCTGAAAATTCAGATAATAAAAAAACTGCTGCTCACCTTTTTCTGGAGGGGGGCAGCAGTTTTGTTGTCTTTTTTGTGTTTCCGGTAAACAGAGATTTGATTTACTTGCGGATGAGAATTACCTGATCGAGATAAATACCGTCTTTCTGTTTTGAGCCGGGGAAATATGTCGGTCCGGTGATTTTTGCGGAGTACCATACATCATAGATATTGATTTCATTGGTGCCGTCCGGAGCGACGAAAACATCGGAGAGATCCATCTGGATATACCACCACCAGGTCATCAGGGTTACTCGACCTGCTTTGAATTCAAAAGTTCCGAGTTTATACCAGTGGAATTTTTCATCTTTTACAGCAGATTTGCCGATAGTATGTGATTTTAAGTCTTTGGTGTTCCAGTTGTAGATCAAAAATGTCATCGGACGCATTCCGCTGTAGCCGTAAAGCCAGCCGCCGTGCATACGTTTGCCTTCTGCTTTGGGAGCACAGATGGATTTGCCGATAGTTGAATCGGGGTCATCCTGAACAAATTTATTGTTGTCGCGGTAGGTCAGACGATCATATCCGAACTTGAAGATTTTGTGTTCAGGAATATTTTTGAATTGTTCCGGAGTCGGAATTTCAAGTCTGAAAGTGAAATTTTTAATATCTTTTTCCAATTCTTTGAGCAGACGGGACTGTTCACTTTTGCGGCAGAAAAGTTTGATTTGTTCAGTGCGGTATTTGCGGTATTCATCGGCGATTGCTTTTTTATCAAAGGAAGTTTTCAATCCTTTGCTGTAAAGGATCACTGCCAGCGGATTGATCATTTCGCGGCGGATGCGTGTTGCATAAGCACTGTTTTCCGGTACAGTTTTGAGTGCGGCATGGAGCATATCATAGATCTGGTGCATAAAAGGTCCGGTTTGATATGAACGAGCGACATTGTTGAGTGCCACCATTGCAGTTTTTTCGTTGCGGACTTTTTCACGGAGCAGATTCAGATATGCAGTCATTTTTTCTGCTGCGGGGCCGTAGTAGCCTTTCATATAAATTTTGATAAGTTCATCGGGATCTTTTGTCATATCATTCATCATCTGACACATTACCCAATCTTCCAGACCGCGGAAAGCCATGGGATTACGATAAATGATTGATTGATTTTCAACAAAATACCATTTTAAACCGTTAGTGTGATAGAGTTTGAGGTCGGCAATGTTGCCGTCGAGAGCGGTATCAACACGGGGGACTTTGCCGTAATTGCTCATTCCCATATTTCTGTGATCCCAGAGACCGATTCCGGGAGAAATTTTATTCCATGCATTGTAAATGGCAAACTGTTTTGCATTGACCGGATGGGTGAGAGGACGGAAACAATCACGCTGGGTGAATCTGAAGCTTGTGCGGAGTTGAACATTTGAGAGCGGTTTGAATGTCGGAATGCTTTCACTGGTATCGGAGGCAGCGGGGGCAACCAGAGTTATTTCCGGATATTTTTTGCCGACCAATTCAGCAATGCGGTTGACATACAGAATAATTAAAGCTGAATCTCCGCCATTTGCACTTGAAAATGATTTGCATTCCGGACAGTAACAGAGAAAATTGCAGGCGTCAAGAGTGTGAATGACATAATAAACCGGCCATTCAGCTTTTGATTTGCGACTGCGGTCACGTTTGATTATTTCAATCAGATTTTCTGCTGAAATACGGGCGGCATCTTTATTGGTAAAACAGATATTAGCGTATGCACGCTCTTTTGTACTGCCGTGAATGCGTTTGCCGGTGAGATCCATCGGATAATATTCAGGATGTTCTTTGAAATATTTTTCCGGCGGCAGGAGGTAATACAGATTGTGGCAGTTGAGGAAATAGGAACTGGATGAATTGTAAATAGTATCATCCAGATTGCTGCCGTTCAGTCTGTATGCGCGTGTTGCAGCTTTTACTGTTTCGGTGGAGAGATTTCTGCTGTCATTGCTGAAACCGTTTACCAGCTGACGGCTCAACCAGGAAGGCTGACCTTTGCGTGAAGCGGTCTTGAGAATGAGTTCTTTGTACTGCGGGATTTCTTCGCCGTCGAAATAAAACCAGTGACAGCCGAATTCTCTTTCAAGAAAGTTGCTTACGGCATAGAGATTGCCATGATGCGGATGTCCGCCGATCACAATATTTTTACCGAAAGTCTGATAACTCCACGCTTCAGGTGCATATTTTTCAAAATCAATGCCGTTTTTGCGGGCGAAAGCAGTATTGCCGACATAGATAACATTTTTTCCGGCGGGAATATTATTTTCTCCGCAGACGGAAAATTTGGCTCCTGACATTTTTTCCAGATAAGTTTTAAGTTCGATTACAGGCTGTGATTTTATATCGCCGGAGATAACATAATCTGTTTTTCCATCTTTTGCAAGTTGTAATGCTCCGAAAAGCGAACCTGCCCAGACTGCTGCAGCAAGCACAATGAATTTTTTCATTTTTCTCCTTTTATAAAAATATATCTGATTATAACTGTATTACCATGTATGAGTATAAGTTTTCATAGCACCATTTTTGTCAAGCATACGGAAAGTGCTGTTTGCTCTGTCGGTGTCTTTATATTCCTTGACAACTTCCTGGAAAAAATCATTTGTATTGGTAAAGGTTTTCACATGGCCGTCAAGAGCAACAGCATTGGATTTGCCGTTATGTGGGGTGAGCGAAAAGTGTCCATATTCACTTTCAAATATGACGTTGCATATATAACTTGATTCCAATGTTGAAGGTTTTACGCTGTCAAGAATAAAAAAGTAACTTGAAGGATGAATGACTTTGTCGACTATAATTACAGTTGCAGTTGAACCTCCGAAATCAACACCTTTGTAGCAGTGTGAAGGATTCTGTACGGCCTGCATTCTGATACCGTAGCATTTTTTGTAGTATTCAGTATCGGATGAATTGAGGTTGAGACCTTTGGCATTTGGACAATAAAAGGTTTTTTCTTTCTTCTGGACAGAAGCTGCATCACTTCTTATTAATTTGATATCTGAAGCAGCATTGACAAGACCGTTGCCACCTATATCCATTATATAACAGCCATTGTTTTCGTCACCGTACATTGCGTAATTCATAGCGACCTGACGCTGATTGGAAACACAAGCGGCGTTTCTGGCACGTTCTCTTGCGCTGTTGAGTGCAGGCAGAAGCATACCGGCAAGAATGGCAATAATGGCGATTACTACGAGGAGTTCGATGAGAGTGAAAAGATTGCTGAAAAGCGGATTCATTTTTTTCATAATGTTTTCCTTTCGTTTTTTATTGTTGACTTGTTTGATAACAAAAAAATAATAGATTATCTCCATATTTTTTATTAATATACCGTAATAATATAATTAATATAATGAAATATAGTGCATATGACAGAAAAAATCAATATTATTTTTGAAAAAAATGATAAAAAAGTATATATTATTTGCAAAAATATATAGAGAGCCAGCAAAAAATATAGATGAAATATATTATTATATAAGAGAGTTTTTATAAAGACAATATTTTTTAACATAATTACTTGCCACTTCGGCATCACCGCTCATACGGTCGATATCATCAATTCTGCCATCTGCTCCGGGAGTGCGAAACGGAAGAACTCTTTCGCCGCTGTTGACACAGAAAAAATATCCAATTCTTCATTTCCGTCAGTCTGAGCAATCAACATTAAAAGGTGTTTTTTAAATTCTTGAACTCAAGTTTGGCACATTACAGCACATAACAACTAAAATCCCGATATCAACTTTTTGGGGAATAAATGGGGACTTTTATAAAAACATATCTATTAAAAAATAATTGCACGCATACAAGGTTATACATCTTGGATTATCAAGTTTTCTGAAAGACATGGTCCACAGACCTCCGGGGAATTGGAATATCGTTATTCTCTGGCGGCTAAAAGTAGACTGATTTTTTATTGTAATGGAGCTACCTACGATCCTCTTGCTTTTTTAATTACGCTGACGCAGCCGGACTTCGCCACATTGTGGTATTGCCGTATTTTGCTTACACAAAAAACTAAACCTCAACCACATCAGGTCTAATTCATAAATATCAGTTAATGTTTAGTATATAGTTAAAAATATGATTTTTCTTTTTAAGATTGTTTATGGTGTATTATATTACATTAAATGAATAACGAACTCCTTCAATGATCATTTTTGCAGCAATAGCAGAAAGAAACAAGCCGCTCAGTTTGGTAATAATTTGAATTCCTTCTTTCTTGAATATTCGTTCTGCTTGCGTACTTGATGCCAATAATGCGGTCAGTAAAAAAGTCGCAATAAACAGCGCAAGCAGCTGGAAACAAGTCATTAAGACATCATTCCGTTCCAACCCGATAACAATCAGACCGGCAGCAGTCCCCGGGCCAACAGCCATTGGTATGGCAATGGGGACAACTGCTATACTTCCGCTTTCACAATTCCGTACTGAACGTTTATTTTTACGATTATCTCCCCAGACAAGCATCACGGCGCATATCATCAGAATCACTCCGCCGCCAATCTTAAACAAATGAACATCAATTCCAAGCAACAAAAAAACAGCCTGCCCGCAAAAAAACAGAACAGTGCCAGCCGCCATAACCGCAATTCCGCTTTTTATGCTGATCTGCAAACGCTCCGCCGGAGTGTTGTCTGCTGTCAATGACAGAAAAGTGGACAATACTGCAAATGGATTCAACAGTATCAAAATTTTTATGACTGTTCCTAAAAACTGTTCCATAATTTATTTTCTCCTTTTTTTTTGATTTTTATTTGATATTGTGAACAATGTTTATTATATTATACTGTATAAAATGAAAATGTCAAATGAAAAATAAAATATATTTAACAAAAAGGATAATATAATGAACAATATCCCAGAATTGCCTGCTATCGGCAAAAATTTGCATATGGAACGGAAACGTCAACAGCTTTCTATGGCAGATCTGGCAACAGCAAGCGGAATATCCAAAGCAATGCTTTCTCAAATTGAATCAAACAAAGTTAATCCAACTATTGCAACTCTCTGGAAAATTGCGCATGCACTGCATGTAGATATTGAATCAATTATTTCCGGCGAAAAACAGAATAAAAAACGATTTGAAGTAATTCGCAAAGAAACTGTTATCACTCTTGCCACCGATCATGGCGATACAAAATTTCAGGTACTTACCCCGCCGACTATGGCAGAAGATCTTGAACTTTACCGTATGATTCTCAACCCCGGCTGTAAACATCTCTCGCAGCCTCATACCAGTGGAACAGAAGAATTTCTGAATTTACTTTCCGGTAAAATCAGAGTTACTGCCGGAGAGAACAGTACAATTTTGGAACCCGGAGATTTTATTATTGTACAATCTGATATCGAACACTCTATTGAAAATCTTTCAACTCAACAGAGCGAACTTTTTATGGTCGTACGCTTCAAATGCAACCATATTACAAAATAAAAAATAATCTGTAATATCTGTTCTGTAATATTGATTTCTATCTAATTATTACGCAAAAAATATCTTGTGCACAATCATTATGTAATTTTTTATGTTACATTATTTTTATCCGGACAATTATTTACTTTTCTTTTTATAAGAAGCAGAAATCCATCAAGTTGAATCCGGAGCTTTGTCATACTTCAATTATTCAGCAGTTTATGCATATAATTTTTTGTTCCAATATTGCAACATATTGGGTAATAAGAATATAGAATTAAACAAATTTTATTGCATTTATAGTTTTATGCTTTTTATAAAATTAGCTTCATTTATAATACTAAGCTCAAAACATTATTTTTTTTATAAAAAGAATGACATTTATCAATTACTTAAACTCCATTTTTTTGATATTTATAATTTTTTTCAATTTTTTTAAAAAATTTAAAAAAAGCATCTTGACATTGATGTACAGTAGATGCTATTCTATACTGCAGAAAGGATTAAAAGCGTCAATTTTATGTTGAAACGATACCCTGAAATAGCTGAAAAAATTACAGCAATGATGGCGGATATGCCGCCAGAAAAACGTTTGCCCGGGTCTGCCGTATTAGCGGAACGTTTCGGGGTGAATCAGCGTACTGTAATGAAAGCATTTCATCTGTTGGCAGAAAAAAATCTGGTCGCAATTCGCGGGACCAAAGGCATTTTTCCTGTCAGAAAAAGAGAACCTGAACGAAAACACTCCGGTATCATTGCAATAGTTGGAGTATCATCCAACACTGAATTGGCCAGTTTCATCAGGAAGAAACTGGCATCTTCTGAATTTCATCCGGTTTTTCTTGATTTTGCTCCTGAAGTATTTGAAGAAAATCCGGCATTTGTATTAAATTTTCCGGTAGATGGTTTTCTTTTCCGTTTTTCCAGAAATTTTAATTTACGAATAGAGAAGCATCTTTCAAATATTCATATGCCGTTTGTTTTGTTGAATCCTCATGATCAGGAAGAATTTGCGGATTCTTCAATGAATGATTTTCAAAATGGCTGGAAAATGCTTCTTGAGCATCTCGTGAAACAGGGATGCAGACAGATTGCTTTTGTTGATAAAAAATCAGCTCCGGGATATGAAAACTATGAAGAACATATACAACATATCTTTTCAGAACAATTGGGGCACCGTCTTTTTGGAGGGAAATGCTTTTTCATTGATTGTGATAATGAATCTGCTGAATTATTCAATATTTTTGTTGATAAACTTTTAAAATTGGAAAATCCTCCGGATGCCATTGTTACCGGAAATGGATATTTCGCAACCTTTCTGTTATATAAATTTCCTGAACCGCGGCATTTCCATATCGGGGCAAGTTGGGACAATAACAGACTGCCTCCATCGAATTTGTTGTGTGCCTTTCATGACAATTATGATCGGGCGAATTGGGCTCTTGACCAGTTGATTCTCCGAATCAGCGGGGATTCTCGGCCATTAGAACATCATGTTTCACCGGTACGACTTCAAATACCGGATAATAATAAAAATCAAGTTCTGAACTAATCAACAACTAAACAAAAAGGAGACACGCTATGTCAAACAGAACTGAAACGTTAGTCAATTTGCAACGGGAAAGACTTGCCCCCACAGAATTCCCCGCGAAAACAGATTCGCAATTCCTGTCCGTCCGTCACCGAGAAAATTATGAAATACAAGAAAAACAAAAGAAATTTCATCCTTTCACATTGATTGAACTGCTGGTTGTTATCGCCATCATCGCAATTCTGGCAGGAATGCTTCTCCCCGCACTGAACAAAGCAAGAGAAAAAGCAAGGGCTGCCCAATGTATATCAAATTTGAAACAGATCGGACTTGCTTATGCCATGTATTTGGATGCACATAATGATTTCTATCCTACTGCACATAACGGTGAAAAATGGTGGCAGGATATGTTTATCGCAGATTATGGATGTTCAGAAAAAGTATTTATATGTCCGTCTGAAATTTCAAAATATTCTTCAACCCAGCAAAAATCTTATCATTACGGACATCCGGTCAATATTTTGGGCGGTTTCGGAAATGAAGGCGGGATTCATGCAAACCGCAATCTGTCGCTTCTGACACAGAAAGGTGCCAATGCAGCCACTATTATTTCGACCGGAGCTGTCCCGACTGTATCCGCAGATGACGGCAGCAATAAACATCCCGATATGACCAATACCGGGGCCCCTTATATCGACAAACCAGACAGCGGAAAATATTATCCTGAATCCAAGAATTGCTATTTTTATGCACCGTATGCCCGTCATGGCAAAAAGGCTAACGCTCTTTTCTTTGACCTTCATGTGGAAGCTATCGGAGCCGCACAGCTTATCGACTGGAGATCTTGGTCTCCGTTTATAAATAGCGGAGGAACCTGGTCTGTAAAATGAAACTGATTACTCTTGGTACTGCAGCAGGCAATTCGGAACGTAATCGGGCAAATGCTGCTAATTTGATTATTTGCGGAGGCAAATATTATCTCATTGATGCAGGGGAACCGGTTAAAGCATTGCTCTTCAGCCGGGGACTCGCCTACACTGATGTTCAAAAAGTTTTTATAAGTCACTGCCATGAGGACCATCTCGGCGGTCTCATGGGGCTTTTGAACTGTTTTTTTCGTGAACATCGTAAAGCTCCGGAATCTGATATGACAGTTTATTTGCCTGAAATGGCTGCACAATATCCGATTGAAGAATTTATGAAAGTAATTCACCGAGATATCCCTGATGGAAAACTTTCTTTCAAGCCAGTGGAAAGCGGAACATTTTTTGATGACGGAAATCTGAAGATTACAGCATATCCGACAGATCATCTGGAGGGGCGAGGTCCGTCATATTCATTTCTTTTAGAACATGAAAAAGGACGTCTTTTGATTACCGGGGATCTCCGATGGGGGGATTTCGGAGATTTTCCATATGCGGCGATTGCAAATGAACCGGCAGTCTGTCTCTGTGAAGCAGTACATTGTCCATTGGAAAAAGTTGTGGATGTTGTACGCGATTTGCCTATCAAAAAATTAATTTTCACGCATTATAAAACCAGCCTTTTGAAACAGGAATATGATACTTTTCTGGAAAAAACAAAAAAATTGCCTTATCCGGTTGTTCTTGCAACCGATGATGAAGAATTTATTATAAAGGAATAACTAATGAATCTCAATAATCCCAATGCATATTCTGCAGGGAACGATTCCGAACGGATCGAACTTGCATTGGATTATGCATTGCAAAACTCTCTCCCGCTGGAAATTACTGAACGTCAAAGCGATGACGGCAGAAATTTCTGGCTGCTTGACCGTGCAATCCTGCTCCCGGAAAATTCGGAATTGCGTCTGATCGACTGCAAATTAAAACTTTCCGATCTCTGCCGGGATAATTTCATCAGAAGTGCAAACTGCGGCATTAATATTGATTCAATCAAGCCAATATCCGGAATCCGCGTGATCGGTATCGGCAATGCCGTTCTTGAAGGTGCAGATCATCCACGCGCCACAGGTGATGCCAGAAAAATTATTGGAGAACATAGTTATGGCACCGACTCAAAGAGCACATCGGAATCTAAAAAAGGAGACTGGCGTAATATTGGAATCCTTTTGGCGGAAGTTTCTGATTTTGTTCTGGAAAATCTGTGCATTATCAATTCGCATTGTTGGGCAATTTCTCTTGAATTCTGCCGATATGGAACTGTCAGGGATATCCGTTTCTTTTCAACAGGAACGATTTATGTTGACGGCAAACCGCGTATTGTATTGAATCAGGATGGACTTGATCTCCGTCGCGGATGCCGTCATATAAAAATTGAAAACATTTCCGGATATACAGGTGACGATTTGATTGCACTTACTGCAATTGCTTATCCTGATATGCCTGAACAACCTGCCGGTTCATTTGCCTCAAATATGGTCAGTGCCTCTGCTCTGCGCGGTGAAGCGGATGATATTTTTGATATTTCTATCCGGCACGTATATGGATACAGTGCAGGGAAATGTCAAATTGTCCGTTTTCTGAATTCATGCGGAATCAAAATGCATGATATTTTATTGGAAGATTTGGAAGATTGTTCTCCGGCATACCTTAATGATAATACAGTAATCAAAATTGGAGATTCCAATCCACGCTGGGGAGGAGTTACTCCATTGGGTGATACACATGGATTCACAGTTCGCAATGTATTGTCCAATGCTCTTTCGGCAGTTTTGATTGCCGGTTCACTGAAGGACTCAACAATTGCAGGAATCAAACTGCGTTCTCCCGAATTGAAAGATGTTATAATCTCTTCCGGAAGAGAAAATGTTATTAATGTCAATATAAATAATAAGGAAATATAATGAAATATTTTATTACAACAATTTGTCTGGCAGGAGCAGCACTGCTGGGGGCTGCAGAAAATCTTATAAAAAATCCCGGATTTGAACAGGGAGGAAATTGGTGGTTCAGAGATCAGATATTCTCAATTCAGAAAACTGCCTCCAATCGTGTTTTCCGCATTGCTTCAGAAAAAGAAACCAAACCTGTTTTTGCTGAACAAACTCCGGCGATCCCGGTCACAGCAGGCGAAACCTATGAATTTTCCTGCCGTTTCAAAAACAAAACGAAAAGCGGGAATGCACATTTTTTATTTTTGATCAGAGATAACAAAAATCGCTGTATTGTTTTTCTGAAATCTCCTGAAATAAAAGGAAAAAGTGATGGAACATGGGAGACTTTGCAATATTCGTTCACAATTCCGGAGAAAGGAATGACAGTTCAGCTGCGTATTTATGCGGGGATGTCTTTTGCCGGAAAAGTTGAGCTGGATGACCTTGTCCTGAAAAAAGGCAGCGGTGAAATTTCAGTTCCTGAACTCTCTCAGAAACCGGCCATGAACAGACAATCGCTCTCTTTTCGAGAGAACAATTCTCTGATTTTAAATGGTTTTAGCTCATTTCCCAGTGAGGGGGATAAGGCTGCCGTCCAGAAAACAGAACTGTATCTTGCAACTGCAGAAGATAATCTTTGCGGATGTTTCAAACTTTTTCATGCACCGGGAATGGAATTCCGGAAAATTGCTTCCCCGCGTGACAATGAAACATTGTTATGGAAAAATGAAGTTCTGGAACTTTTTATCACCCACATAAATTCAGAAATGCCGTTATATCAAATTGCTTTTGATCCCCATGGGCAGATTTATGATGCCAGCGGGGATAAAACGGATTGGAATTGCAATATCAAAATCCGTTCTGAAAAATTGAGCAGCGATTGTACATTGGTATTTTTTGAACTGCCGCTTTCTGATATTGGATATCATTATGAAAACAAAGACAGCGGAACCCGTTTCCGGATGAATATCGCCAGAAATCATTCCACTCTGGGGGCATCTATGTCGCCAATCTCTGTATGGCTTCCGTCACAGAATTTACGTGATGTAAAAACTATGCCGGTCTTTACTGTACAGAAAAACAATAAACCGGAACGTATTTCCGGCCGGAATATCGGTTCTGCCGCTATAGAGGCTGTCAAAGATCCCGCACAATGGTGGAAAGTTAAAGATCCTCTTTTCAAAGAATTGATTTCGGATAAACCTGCGCCCTTTCCCGGATTGCGTATGTTCAGCTGGGTTATGCCGATCCAGCATCACCGCAACCGCGATTATGCTTTGCAATATGGAAGAACTTTTAATTTTAAAGAACGTCTTGCCGAATACGACCAGAGCGGAATCCGCCATTTGGAAATGTATCACCGTACTCCTGACAAAAAACTTCTACCATGGATGGATGAAAAAAAAGGCAGAAGTGTTATGCTTCTTTATTTTTCCGGAAATGCAGTTTTTGATTCATATAAAATGTTTGAAGGGCTTGCTGATGAAGCAAAACAGGAATTGGATAAAAATCCCGGACGCTACTCAGGTGTGGCAATGCCGGATGAATACCTCAGTGCACTTGACACCATTTTGATTTCTACTGCCAAAAATCCGAAAACTGCAGCCTCTATGGAAAAAATTCTTCAGGAGATCCGTGAAAAATACGGTTACGGAAAATTTGATATTCCCTCTGCTCCTGAATCTGATACAGAACCGTTTGCCCGTTTGGCAACCAGAAAATATTTACTTGACAGAATTGTGCTTGCACAAAAAAAACTGATGGAATTGTGCAAAGAACACCAGAATAAAACCGGAAACATTGTGCAGGTTATATCTTCCGACCCTACTTCACAGTTGAGAATCCAGCATCAGAGCCGCGTAGGGGTTTATGCCGATATGGTCAATGTCCAAAGCGGTCCGGCAAACAGTCCGTTCCGTCAGCGTAGCGGTTTCGGTGCAAAACTTGTAGCAGATCTGTCCGGAAAGCCGGCATTCTGTTATGTTCATCTTGAAAATTTAAATAATGTCAGTTATGATGCTGAAGCGTCTGCATCTTTGCTGAGCGAAGCATTTCGCGGAGGAGCTGTCGGGGTTGCTCTTTATCCTGTAGACTGGGCAGGCGTTACACGCCGTCACGGAAGTACAAATACTGATGCTTATGGACATCCTCCCCGTTGGCAAACTATTCTTGATACTGCAAAGATTATCAACAATATGAATCTTTTGAAATTCCCGGAACCTGATTATGCAGTTTTTATTTCCAATGATTCTGCCTTGAGCCGCCGCCGCTGGGAGGCAACTCAATATGAAGCCTTTTATAATCTTGCAGGGCCGGGAGCGAGAACATGGTTCCGCTTTATTTCCGATATACAATTATTGGACGGTAAGGAAAAATTGTCAAAATGGAAATTTGTTGTAATTCCCAAAGCTGACATTATAGATGAAAAATTGTATCCGTTTTTTGAAGAATATGTAAAAAACGGCGGCACTCTGGTCTGTTACGATCCTGATTTTTCAAAATTCCGACCCGATGGGAACAGCGGTCTTGACTTTACTGAGAAACTTTTCGGTGTAACTGTCAAAAAAACAAAATTTTATGACCGTATCCATCCTGACTTCCGACACAGTTTGATGAAAGGATTGGCAAAAGAGCTTCCGCTTGCTGCCTGTGATCTGAAATTGGAAGGAAAAGGAGTGAAAGTTCTTGCGGCATCTTCCGCCGGAGATGCTTTTATAACTGAAAAAAGTTATTCCAATGGCGGCAGAGCTGTCATGATCGCCCGTGAACTCAATCATGCCGATGGTGCCCGGGCAGAATGGCGCGAATTCAATAAAAAACTCCTTGAAAATCTTGGAGCAAAAACCGGACATAATATATGGCGTTTCACCTTTCCGCATAAAAAAGTGGCAAAACCGAAAGTCTCCGGAAAATGTCTTACCGGAAACCATTTTATCTGGTGGCGTGATAAAGCCGAACTGACAGCCAATGGAAAAGTTTCTCCGAATGCAAATTATACTCTGTCTCTGGCTCCGGATGTTCCTGTTTCCAAAAATCTCACCTATAAATTTGACACCGGAAACTGGACCAACCGTGCAAAAGCCTTTACCGCCGGAGACCTTTTCAATGAGCTGAAAAACCGTTTTATCATCCGTGAA
Organism: Lentisphaeria bacterium; assembly: GCA_017502435.1. Lineage (GTDB taxonomy): Bacteria > Verrucomicrobiota > Lentisphaeria > Victivallales > Victivallaceae > RGIG5270. The sequence goes on along the minus strand of JAFVUZ010000098.1, from coordinate 12,425 downwards.
GGGAAAATCCGTCTTGATATGTTTGCTGATACTTTCACTAAAACTGATGCTTTTCAGGCACGCTTCAATTTCGGAGAAAAAGTTCCCGTCCGCCGCATCCGTATTTTCTGGAACGGAAGTTTGCCCGAAGTTACCGTTACAACCGGAGACGGCAGAACCGCACGCTGTACCGGAGCTGAAACAGAAGATGTTAATATGACTGAAATCACTCTGCCGCGCGGCAATGCCACTGATACTGTAACTCTTTCTTTCGGAAAACGTCCCGCAGGGAAAAAACTGATTATCAGTGAAATTGAGATTTGGGATTGATAACAGCCTGTATCAATGATATATTATCAGACAGTTCAATGAAGAAAGGATTATTTTAATATGTATCCGGCAGGTTGGAAAAATCAAATGCCGCTCACTTCAGAGCAAATGAAATTACATTTTGATAAAAATGGAACATTACAGGGAGAACAGGATTCTTTTTATCCGGAAATCTATATTTCATTTAAAATTCCTGTTCCGGAAAATCTTCCGGAAGAAGAACTTGTTCTGATTGATGCCATTTCCGGTTCCAATGGCTGGCAATGCATCCTGACAATGCAGGGACGTATCCGTCTGGTGAAACGGAGCGATGGCACAATCATTCTGGAAACAAGACCTGCCATTGGTATTCTGGATATACCTGAACTGCATATTGAACTGCTTCTTTCCAATATTGTCTGGCCGCTCCGTTCAATTGAATGGCAGAATGATGATCCGCTGGATTATTCCAGAGCTGAAGTATTTGTCAATGACAGAATGCTTTCGGATATCAATATGAGAGAACCGGATATTGCAGTTGTTCCGCTTTGTCTGAAAACTGCCGGTGTGTGTTTCGATGTTGAAATCTACAATACAGTCCGCCGTGCTCTATTCATGCTTCCGGATGATCCGGGCGGTCCTGTATTGGACACTGAATTTCCGGATGCCTCCCGTGCTTTCGGGAGATATGACAGTAAAACAGGAATATATCATCTCTTCACCGGAGCGGAATTTATCCGGAGTGATTCCTATTGGCTTTTCTGCCGGCTTACCACATCCGGCGGACAAATTCGTGTATATCCGACAGAATTTGACGGGGCTCCGATGGCTCCGGTATACTTCCGAAGCCGGGACAGAAAAACATGGGTACGGTGTAAACAGCTTGATTGTACAGATGAAAGCGGCAGAAACCGTCCTCTGATATATCTCCCGGAAGGAACATGGTATCTTTCCACTTCGATCCCTTTTATGAAACAGGAACAGGAGCTTTTGTTTGAAAAATTCGGGAAACTGCCGGATTTTGAAGTTGCAGAAATCGGAAAATCGACACTCGGACATCCCATTTCATTGCTGCGTGCGGGACATGGAGAATACCGGATATTTTTTATCATCGGTCAACATTCACCAATGGAAATGCTTGGTTGTCATATCCTTGTTGCCATGCTGGAACAGTTTGCAGCAGATCCTGCATTGCGGGAGCGTTTTACGTTATACGCAATTCCACCGCTCAATATGGATGCGGCAGTTTCCGGCGGAGACGGCTGGAATTCTCTCGGGTGGAATACCAACCGCTGCTGGTTTGAAAATCTGCAGCCGGAGACTCGGGCTGTAGAAGACTTTCTGCGGCAATCAGGTTTTTACCCTGATATATTTATTGACTGGCATGCCGGCGGCGTTTGGAGAGGACACACAGTGTTGTATTACGATGATGAAATTGTCAGAAAATATGCGGATGACAAAGCTGAAAAAACAATTGCGCTCAACAAAATGTTCCGTTCTCTTCTTGAAAAAGAGTGCGGATTCCGTCATTCGGAACAGTTCAGTTTCCCCTATAGAAATTGTTGTGCACACGATTGGGTTCTGGTAAATTTTCCGGAATCAGTGAGTGTTACTGTCGAACTTTCCGTAACAACCTGTTTTGATCCGGAAAAAAATCATTATATCAAAGTGGATCAGGAATCTTTGTACCGTTACGGTGCAGGGATGATCCGTGTTATTTGTGCAATGGAGGAAAACTGTAAATGAACAAAGATGATTATCCCCTGATAGGAGCATCAATCCCGACCGGACTGGATGCATTAAAAGATTTTGTACGCCTGAAACTCGGGAATGTGGTATTGCTGGCACTCCCGAAAGATAAAGAAGAAGCAAAAGCAGTCATGCGTTATTGCCGCGAGCATAAAATTTATGTCGTCCTTGCGGAATTTATCCGCCGTAATGCCGGCAAAAGCCGTTGGACAGGACCGGTTCTTCCGCGCGATGAATATCAGGAGATCTTTGATGAAGCAGGCCAATATTTTGCCGGTCGTGGTTCAATCGGGGAAGTTGGCGGATTACTTTACTGGCCCCGGGAATATACATTGGACGGCGCAGTAGGAGAATATTCCAGTCTGCCTCCATGCAAAACAGTAACCGAGGCACATGATTGTTTTGTAAATTTTATGAAAGAGCGTTTGGAATATGAACGCAATGAAATTGCTCCGGGACCTTTTTTCAACACAGACTCCAGTCTTGTATTTCCATGGTATGCTGAAGCCGGAGCTGATGTAATCTGTCTTGAGCTTATGCCGGGCGATCCTCTATTGTGTCTGAGTTCCATTCGCGGAACAGCCAAAGCAACAGGAAAATCATGGGGAGTTCATATTGCAATTTGCTGGTATGGCGGCTGGCAATTTGATGAAATATGGCTTAAACGCTGGAAACAGTCTCTGTATCTTTCATGGATTTCAGGAGCGGATTTCTTTTATCCTGAATCCGGGCATTATACCTACCACAGTCTTGCCAATCAGGAATACGGTTTCTATACGCCGGAAACAAGAGCAATCCGCCGGATCCTCCGCGAAATCTACCGGTTCGGAAAAATTCACAAACGTCCGCCGAGCGGTCCGCAAATCAATTTCGGTGTAATTCACGGACAGGATGACGGCCATCCGGGAATCTGGAATCCATACGTATGGGGACAATATGAAGATGGTAATGAATGGGAGTCCGGTCCCGCAGAACACAGTTGGTTCCTGCTCCGTTTACTCCGCAGAAAACAAGACCCGTTCAGAATCGAACTTTTCGGCAGTTATGATACATCCGGCAATCCACCGAATGGACAGTATGACATTGTGCCTGCCTATGCGGATAACTTCTCTGACTACAAAGTATTGATCTTTCTCGGCTACAATCGAATGGACGAAAAATTATATCAAAAATTGATACAGTATGTCAAAGACGGCGGCCACTTGATTATCGGTCTGCCGCATTTCAATATTTCTGATATCCACGGCGAAATCAAACTGATCAATGATGGGGATCTTACTGAATTGAGCGGAATCCGGATCACCGGAAGACATGAAGGTCATGTCAGAGGAATGCAGTTCCTCCGTCAGCCGGAAGCACCGGGATGCACCATCCCGCTGTTGGCTCCGCGTGCCGATCCGATCTATAACGGCAGAATGGAAGCTGCAGATGTTGTTGTAACTGATCCGGCAGTCAGGATCATTGCCGGTCATACAATAGGACGGGGAACAGAATTCACTCTTGAAGGTTTTGACAAACATCCGCTGCTGGTTGAAAGAAAACTTGGCAAAGGATATGTCTGGACAGTTACTTCCTTCTCATACCTGGGGGATACCGGAATGCGTTCTTTTGCAGAAACTCTGCTGCGTACTGCAGTTTCATCATGTAAAACCGGTTTCCCGGACCTTCTGGCTTCAGATACTGTCCGCTGGGCAGTCTATGATACAGTATACGGCAAAAATGTGTATATGCTGAATACTGACACTGATCTTTCCGCTCCGGTCCGCTTTACAGACGGCAGGGAAATTACAAAAGAAATATTTGTTGCTCCTGCTGATATGCGGTATGCCTGTATTGTCGGAAATGATCTGCTGATCGTCCCGGAAGACCGCAACTGTGAATTGAAAGAAACTGAATCTGCATTTTATTTTGAAACCGGAGAGCAGAATATGTATTTCCACAACTTCAGTGATGAAGCAAAACAGCTCAAAATAAATGACAAAGAGATCACTCTGGAGGCTCATTCCGGTATGAATATTGTCGTTCCGGAAAATCTGCCGGAAAATGACAGAAAAGAATTATTCGATGATACATGGCTTGATGAGGAGGAATTTGAAATTTCAGGAGCTCGTCTTCCATATTAAGCAGCAGTAAAAAATACCGCAAGGAGTTGGAAAAATGAGAAAAAATATTGGTGAACTGGATAAAAATATGGCCGCGGAAATCGTCAATCGTGACGGAATGGATTGGTACACGATTGATGCTCCCGGGTTTGAATTGAATGGCTTTTATTGGAGGAAACAGGGTGAATTGCTGCGCCGTATCCCTCTGGAAATAACAGTTTCTGAAGAATTGGACGAACTTGCCTGGAATACTGCAGGAGGTATGCTGCGTTTCAAATCCAATGCAGCAGAAATCCGAATCAGCGTTGAACTTGCCCATTTTTTCAAATCTGATACCATGACTGCACTCGGTGCAGCCGGATTTGATCTTTATGTCGGCAGCGGCAGTGCAAAATATTTTGTACAGTCAGGACGTTTTGATCCGCAGCAAAACGCCTATACAACATCATTATTCGGTCCGGTAACAGAAAAAAAGATACGGGAATTCACCATCAATTTTCCATTATATTCCGGGATAAGTCACTTGGAAATCGGCTTGTCCAAAGGTGCAGAAGTACTGCCGCCGACCCCATGGTATGATTCGCGTCCGATCGTGTATTACGGAACCAGCATTCAGCAGGGCGGTTGTGCCTCTCGTCCTGGGATGAGTGCATGCAATCAGATGAGCCGCCTGTTGAACCGCCCATTTCTGAATTTCGGTTTTTCCGGCAATGGCAAAGGCGAACCGGTAATGGCGGAACTGCTTGCTGAAATTGAAAATCCTGCGATGTATATTCTGGAATATGATGCCAATGCAGGCAGTGACGGTCTTCGTGCCACGCTGGCAAACTTTATTGATATTCTGCGGAAAAAACATCCTGAAGTTCCAATTCTTCAGGTATCCAAAATGTATGGTGCAAGAGAAGTTTGGATGGGTACAGAATTCAATGATACCCGGCTTGCTTTGACTGACGCACATTTGGATGTATTACGTCAGCGTCGTGCCGCCGGAGACCGGAATATTCATTTTCTGGATGGCATGACTCTGTACGGAACTGATCCATCAGAATGTACTGTTGACGGCACTCATGCCACTGATCTTGGTTTTTATTTTGAAGCACACCGGATGGCGCCGGTAATCAGAAATTTATTGGATAATCAGGAAATATAAAAATCAAATACTTTAATATTTTATATGAAATAAATCAAGAGAATAAATTATGGTAAACTGGTCACATATTGAAGAATACGGGAAAAAGTTTCATCTCAGCACAGAACAAATCAACTCTCTCAAAAACTGTTTTGAAAATATTAATATAGATTTTCTTGAACAATTTATAAAATTACCTCTAAATCAGCTGCCTTCTAAAAATGAGTTGAAAAAAAATTTTAGAGATGAACAGGAAATGCAGCGTTTTCTGTTGCTTGGAATCCTGATATCTTATCCTGAATTTGAAAAATTCTATCATGATTCAGGATATCCTGATAAAATGTTTGAAGATATTTCATATGATTTGTCTATATGGCAGGAAAAAATGCAGACTGATTTTGGATTTCCATGTCTTACATTGCGTATATATGAATGGAGTCGTGCCATAACACTTGGCAACACGCTCCAGTTCGGACGTTTACAGCTTAATTTATGCGATTATCCGTTTGAACATTCTATCTGGCGGAACGGAAAATCTTCACCGGATGTCAAATTTGGACTGTGCAAAGCTCCTGTACCGGACTTGACAAAAGGAGATAAAATTATCAACATCCATATTCCGGCATCCGGTCCTTTGCACATAACTGATTGCATTGCCTCTCTGAAGGAAATGTATGCTTTTTTTAAAAAATACAAACCGGATTATTCATATAAAGCATTTTGTTGTTTCTCATGGATGCTTGATCCCGTATTTAATAAAATTCTTACTCAAAACTCCAATATTGTTAAATTTCAAAAACTTGGAATGGTATTCAGAGAGGATTCAATAGACTCTACCGATGAAACATTATGGCGGCTCTGGGATTGCAAAACCGCACAAACAGGATTGGACAAAAATAATCCTCCGGAATTGAAATCATCCATGCAGCGTGCTGTTGCTGATTATATTTTCAACGGCGGACGCTTCGCTGAAGGTATAATGATACTGTTCCCTGAAGAAGTGGAAAAACTGTAAAACATCCATTCTTAAAAAAATGAGTTTTCAGTACCGGAGATTTTTATCTGTAATACTGACACAAAAATAACCATAAAGGATTTTTTAACTATGAACAAACTTGTGATGTTCGACCTTGACGGAACATTGATTGATTCCGTAGGCGGAATCGTAAATTCCGTCAATGAAACACGTAAAAAATATGGATATGCGCCTTTGCCTGCAGAAAAAGTCGCAAGTTATACCGGTGATGGAGCACGTATTCTCCTGGAACGTTGTTTTGCGGGGGAGGAACTTCCCTGTCCCATGGATGAACTTGTAAAAAATATGGTGGATATCTATGCCGCTGCCCCTCTGGTGAATACTCATCTTTATCCAGATGTCAAAGAAAGCCTTGATGCTCTCAAAAAAGCAGGACATCTGCTGGCAGTAATCAGCAACAAACCTCAGCAAGTCAGTGAAAAAATTTTAGCCGGTCTGGAAATACGCCAGTTCTTCTGTGAAAATATCGGCGGCGGCTCTTTCCCGCTCAAACCGGCACCGGATGCACTTCTTTATCTGATAGGAAAATATAATGTCCCCAAAGAAAACGCCTGGATGGTCGGAGATAATCACACTGATATCAACGCTGCCGCTGCCGCCGGTATTTGCAGTATATTCTGCCGTTTCGGATTCGGATTACAAGCGGATACCGTTCCAAATTACATGATAAACTCTTTCGCGGAGTTGCTCTCTCTACTTATTTAATATCAGAAAGCGTATTAAAATACTTTAAAAAAGGAATAAAAAATGAGGGAAACAGTAAAAAATCTTGAAAAACATGTTCGTGTATTAACCGATGAGATAGGAGTACGTTTAGCAGGAAGCAATGAAGAACGCCGTGCGGCAGAATATCTCCGTGAAGCCTGTTTGCAATATACTCCTTATGTAAGTATTGAAGAATTTCCTGTAAACGAACGGAATGTAACTTCTGAAAAACTGGAGATAGAAATCAATGGAGCATGGAAAGAATATTCCTGTTCTCTTTTCAGTTCAGCTCCATCAACAAACGGAATATCCATTGACGCGGAATTAGTTTATTTTGATACGACAACCGGCTATCAGAGAGAGGATCTTTCTTTCCTGACCGGCAAGGCTGTTGTTCATTTGGGCTGTCATATTGAAAATGAAGATAATTACCGGCGGTTGCTGGCGGCAAAACCGGCATTTATTTTATTTGTTGATACACGTTATCCCGGCAATGTCCGGTTGGCGGATGGCTTGTTTCCTGCCTATGTAAAGAAATTCGGAGCAGTTCCGAGTTTGAACGTTGCATATATGGATGTTTGGAACTGGCAAAAAAATCATGCTCTCCATGCAAGAATCTGCGTTGAAGGCGGAATCCGGAAAAGTATGACTAGTGTAGTGGTCTGTGAAATCCCCGGAACAGATTCGGACAGCGGTATTATTTATGCCGGAGGACATCACGATACTCAGGCCAAAACCGTCGGAGCAGATGACAACGCCATCGGCAGTGCTGCAATTGTTGAATTGGCCCGGATACTGTCACAGAAACCTCATAAAAGAACTTTCCGTCTCTGCAGTTTCGGTGCAGAAGAACAACTTTCATACGGCAGTGCATCGTATGTCAGAGCTCATTGGGCTGAAATCGCGGAAAAAGGCATTTTCATGTGTAACTTTGACACTTTCGGTTCATTGATGGGCTGGTATGAATTTACAGTCAATGCCGCATTGCCAATGCGTCAACTGCTCAAAAATATTTTCAATAAAAATGATATTTATTATTCTGAATGTATCGAACCTTGTCCTTATACAGATCAATTCCCCTTTGCTGCCTGCGGAGTGCCCGGATGCTGGCTGTTCCGGAAAAATTGTACCTCAGGCATATTCTATCATCACCGCATTGACAACACTCCGGACAAAATCGGATTTGATACCGCCGCTCAAGTGGTTAAAGCCGCTGGAGAATTGCTCGCGAACCTTGCGGATAGTGAAGATATTTCCGCTTTTTGCGGTATACCTGAAGAGCAACAGCTAAAAATAGATGAGCTTTACAATACAGTCTATGCATTTTAAATCATCAGTCATTCAAATGGGATATAAAATATCATGATTTACAGAATCGTTCGATAAAAGGAAATTATTATGATGTTTAGAAAACTATTTTTTCTCGGGATGCCCCTTTTGCTGGCCGCAGAATCCGCCGCTGACAATATAAATATCTCTTTTGCCAGAGATAAATGGGATAAAAAACAATGGCTTGAAGTTAAAAGTCCGCGTTTTGATTATCTTGGAAAAATGGTTCAGGAAGACGACCATATCGTCAATGCCACACCTCCGCTCCCGGCTGAGGAAATCTTTAAAAAGCACGTTGCAGATGTTTATTCATGTATCATATATAACAAAAAAATCAGCGGCAATAAAATAGAAATCAGTTCCAAAATGAGCTTTGACTACAGTATGGCCCCTCTGCTCATGTTCTGTGAAAATATCGGAAAAAGCTCCAAAGGCATTCCTGAACTGCGCGAACATTTTGAAATTGTCCTTTATAATGAAGGCATCAATGTCTGGCATCACACTTTCAAAAATGGTAATCCTTCATGGCATCTTGCCGCCTTCCTGAAAGAAAAATTTCTTCCCCGCAAAATCTATGACTTGAAAATAATTCTGGAAAAAAGGAAAAGTCTTACCCAAATGACCATCGAATGTGATGGGAAAAAATTCGGATATCAGGACGAAGATTTTCCTGCTGAATTTTATGCAGGACTGATAGGTTGTGAAGGGCGTTGCCGATTTTACGATTTCAAAATAAAAAAATAAACATGAACGCTCAATAGACAGCTGTTATGTTAATACTTAATAAAAATTTCTACTGTTGTAAATTAATACAATTATAAATAAATTTATTATTTTCTAATTTTTAAATTCCTGATATACAGCAATTCCTTTTACCGTCAAAAGATATTTCTGCCGGGGATGGCGGGGACTGTCAGAATAGAGCAAACGCACAAAGCCATCTTTGATCGCCGGATTTAGGTAGTTACTCAAAAAGTTTTTCCGGTCAGATAGCTTCAACCGCTCCATCATAATCTTGACAGAACAGGAATCGTTGCCGATTACCAAAATGAGTTTCTGACAAAAGGTATCTTCCGGAATCAACTTGTGGGGTGCTTGCTGCGTACTTGTGGGGTCAGCTTGTGGGGTGAACTCTTCAGGAGCGGAAATGAGCAGATAACGATTCTTCAATTCATTATTTTCACCGAGCAGCAAATTGCAGAAAAATTTTTCCCAATATTCAAATTCCGGCTCAATGTTACACAGTTAAATACTATTTTTTTCTCCATGATATAAGTCTGACAGTGGCTTTTAAGTTCAAAATTTGATGAGAGGAGGCTTATTTATGAAACAAAAGATTGAGAGAATCATGCAGATGACGGATGGTTATCTGGAACGGTTCGGCAAGGTTTTGATTGTGATTTATTATTTACCGCCGATGACTGAAAATTGGCGTTTTATGAGATTTATAAATTCACTTTCGATTACGCTGCGGAGACTGGATTTAATGCCGGAATATTCATGGTTTATGACTGCGGACGGCGGGCATTATCTTGTGCTGCTTAATGGTTATTTCCGCAATGACCTTTCTGAAATTACTCCGGTTATAAATCGTCTGTGGCAAAATCAGATGATTCCGCAAAACTATCATCAACGCACTTTCGAATCTTCACGTTTCAGATAATAATTAAAAAAGATAGTTTTAAAAAACGATAATCAACTTTTCAAAGAGTTGAAAATACATTAAAACATGAAAAAAGTTGACTATTAGATTTAAGTTGTTCATGGAGAATTTTGAAATTATTTGTAATATTCTTTGTTTTTATTCTTGCATTATAGATATTATGCTGTATATTAAACGTGTAAATATAAATATAAAGGATAGTATAATGGCTGATATTAATTTTAATTTAATGTCTCCGATTGATATTATGATTTCGGTTGCTCAACGCGCCAAAACTTTGCGTTTGGAACAGAATATTACTCAACAGGCTCTTGCTGATAACGTCGGAATTGCAGTCGGCACAGTTAAGCGTTTTGAGAAAAGCGGCGAAATACAATTTAATCACCTGCTGCGAATTGCACTTGTGTTGGGCAAACTTGAGGAGTTCAACAATATCTTTGCGGCCGATGATATCCCGGCGTCTCTTTATGAACTTAAAGATACAAAAAAACGACAAAGAGCGAGGAAAAAATGAAACTGAATGTTTTTTTGAATATATATGGCGCACGCCGTGAAGTCGGTTTGCTGGTACAGGAAAAACAACGGATTTTCTTTGAATATGCTCCTGATTTTCAGAAAAGCAACATAGAGTTGTCACCTTTTAAACTGCCGCTGAAAGCAGGCGTTTTTGAAGAAAAAAGCCGGATATTTGACGGGCTTTTCGGACTTTTTAATGACAGTTTACCGGACGACTGGGGATGCTTGCTGCTTGATCGTAAACTTCGAAAATTGGGAAAATCTTATGCGGAGATTACTCCGCTTGATCGACTTTCTCTTATCGGTGGCAATCCAATGGGAGCTTTGGAATATGAGCCTGCCGATAAAGAAGCTGATCTTTATGGCGAGATTGAATTGGATTCTCTTGCCGGAGAGGTTGATCGTATTCTTGACGGCGAAGAAAGTTCAGTTCTCGATGAACTGTTGAACCTCAATGGTTCATCGGGCGGCGCTCGTCCGAAGATCGTTGCTTATGTTTCGCCTGATCATAAACATATTATTCATGGGGGGCAGAATATTCCAAACGGTTATACATCTTGGATCATCAAGTTTTCTGAAAGGCACGATCCACAGACATCCGGGGAATTGGAATATCGTTATTCTCTGGCGGCTAAAGCAGCGGGAATTATTATGCCGGAAACACATTTATTTCCGTTGAAAGATGGACGGGGATGTTTTGGTGTGCAGCGTTTTGATCGTACAGAAAAAGGCAAAGTTCATACACATACTGCTTGCGGATTGCTTCATGCATCGCATCGCGTTGCTTCTCTTGATTATGAAAATCTGCTGAAACTTACTTGGATTTTAACTAAAAGTTATACCGATGTTATAGAAATGGTGCGTCGGATGGTGTTTAATGTTAAAAGCGGAAACAAGGACGATCACAGCAAGAATTTTTCATTTTTGTTGAATGAAAAGAATCAATGGCTGCTTGCACCTGCTTATGACTTGACTTCGAGTGCCGGTATCAACGGTGAACAAACCTGTATGGTAAACGGCAAAGGACGAGATATCACTGATGCAGACTTAATAAAGACTGCAACTGCGGTCGGAGTCACCGAAGCAGATACTAAAAATATAATCGAGCAAGTCAATACTGCATTATATCAATACAAGATTTTGCATTAGAAAGTCATAAATCTACAAATACTGTATTTTTTCCTTCCGCCAAAAATACATAAAAAATGTATTGGATTACCGGGTAGTTTTGATAAAAGTAATGGGTTAAAACACCTCTGCAAGGCTACTGCCTTGCAGTGGTGTTTTTGTATATGAATTACTTTATATGTTTTTCCCTTCTTTTTTATCTTTATTTAGTTGAAGTTTACTCATTCTTTTTGCAATGTTTTTGTTTATTTTCATTTCAATAACCTGTTTTGACAGATTATGGCACAATCTGGCATACGAAAGTTAACTTTGCAAGTCGAATGAGGAAGTTTGGTGAAGAAATGCCACTTTTGAGTATAAAAAAATGGTCCCCGGGAGAGGACCACGCCGAAGGCGGGGTGCGTGAGCATTTTGCGGAGCAAAAGCGCAAGGCAATCGTTAAAACATCTTCCGGTGACGGAAGAACAGATATAAAAAATGAAAACAACGTCAATTTTATTTGAAATGCTGTAAACAGGATTTCAATTAAAGGGAGAGGACCACGCCGCAGGCGGGGTGCGTGAGCATTTTGCGGAGCAAAAGCGCAAGGCAATCGTTAAAACATCTTCCGGTAACGGAAGAGCAGATATAAAAAATAAAAACAGCGTCAAATTTATTTGAAACACTGTAAACATGATTTCAATTAAAGGGAGAGTACCACGCCGCAGGCGGGGTGCGTGAGCATTTTGCGGAGCAAAAGCGCAAGGCAATCGTTAAAACATCTTCCGTTACCGGAAGAAC
>JAFVUZ010000097.1 GCA_017502435.1 Lentisphaeria bacterium | reverse complement strand
GACTGCGTAAAACAAACTGTCAAAGCAGCCGAAGCCGAAATACCCGCTGTGGTTTGAAAAGCCATCCACATCACAGTAATTCAGCAAATTCGGAATGGCAACTGCCAATACACAAAGTACCGGAAGAACAATTTTCCGCATATACCACGGACGGGATGTTTTCATTTTTGCACCTCCGGTTCAGTATCATCGACTTCCCAAGAGTAAGCGATGAGCGAAATACCATCCAGCTGGGCGATTTCCATAGCTGTTCTTCTGGCTTTGAGAACTTTGCTGAAAAGACAGCGGAACCGACAAGGCATCTTCAGCCAGAGCGGATCTTCAAGCAGTTCTTTGACAATCCACCCGCTTCGGGCAAGAAAATCTCTTGAATCCATCTCAGCTTCCGACAACTCATGGGTGTTTTTTATATTCCGATCCAGAAAACAATGCACTTCTGCACCGATATATTTTTCTTCCACCCATACAGTTTTGTCAGGTATACACTCATAACGGAGGACCAGTAACGCATTGTGCGGTCTTGTTGTTATGATATAATTTTTTTTCATCTCAGCCTCTTGAATAAAGTTCAAAATCATACATCATCAGTGTAATATAGCATCGGCAAGATGAATTTCAATTTGCGATTTTATTTTTCTGATAGTGCTGATAAATAAATGTCTGCGGTGCGACTGTTTTCCGGAGCAGATTTTTATTCTATCGGAATTTACAGACATTTCGTTTGAGGAGAAAGCCGTTCTCTGTTTGGATTTTCATGCGTCAAGAGATGTTTTCCGGAGAAACGGTATAGTTCCGCAAATTTGCATTGTCAACAACCATTTTGAGCTTGAGAGAACTATTCTGAAGAATTAAAACAACCTCCAGATAAAAAGTTTTTCATTTTCGCTCCTGTTGTTTCCTTTTTTCAGAACGGATGCGGTAAAGTCTTTCGGTAAAGCCGCCATTTTTTTCAAAATCTTCGGCAAGGCGGGATATTTGTCTTGCCAGCAGAAATGTTTCCTGATTGATCAAACAGATCATCGTATTGGCGGCGACCTCTTGTTTAACAGCGTTCTTGTCGGACTGGTCAGACTTGTCCGACAGGTCAGACACCAAACACGCCATAAGCTGCCGGAGCTGCGTTAAATTTTCAGGACGGGCTTGCCTTACTGTTTGCGCTTCACCCGATTGAGCATCCCACTCTGGTAAGTTGCGCTGACGCAAAAAGGAGCGGTAATCTTCAAGCAATTCTTCCTGCGAAGCTTTTGCAACATTGGTCAATTTGAGTTCAGTTTTTTTACTGGCAGCACTGGCTTCAGAGCCTTCCACAATATTTGCCACACCTGACCGTGCTGCCTGAACCATTTGGTCAAAAGTACGGTCTTTGCGATCAAAATAATGTTCACAAAAAGCGGCAGTCGCATCATATATCAGAAGCCCGAGTTTATAGGTAACAAGTTTACCGTATCCGCCGTGCGGAGGAATCAAATGTTCTGAAGTGTCTTCGTTTTTCATTTTTTCAGCACCACGCAAATCTCCAATAAAGTTCAAAATCAGACACCGTCAGTGTAATATAGCATCGACAAGATGAATTTCAATTTTTCTGACAAAGATGATAAATAAATGTCTGCAGTGCGACTGTTTTCCGGTGCGGATTTTATTCTATAAAAAATACTCTATCAAAAATTGATATAACCAATGATGGAGTATTTTGCAAATGCGATTTGACAAACTGTATTTCAGAAACTGGGGGGAGAGGGATTTTTACCGTTTCGTGGATGCAGATGCTTGTATTTTGCCAGGGTAGAGTGTAAATTAACAACAGTTGAGATGCATCCGGCATTTCTGATAAAATAATAATGATCACTGAATTAAAAATTTGGCAAACTGATTGTAAAGATCCATTT
>JAFVUZ010000096.1 GCA_017502435.1 Lentisphaeria bacterium | reverse complement strand
TCGCAACTCACTATACCCCCGAACCCCCTCATTTTTTTTTATTATCAGTCAATGTTTAGTACAGAGCCTTTCAAAAAAGGTTCTTTTCCCCACACCCCAATTTCCAAAAACTTTTACCGTAATTGCTTTTATTATCCCAATAAAAGCAATTACAATTTGTTTATTACAAATAATTTAAAATATATTTTACTGTAAAAATTTAAACTCCCGCATAGCAAAATAAACCATTATATTATGTCTTGATTTAACAATAAAAATTAAGGGCATCGCAAACTTTTTTAAGTTTTGCAACAGCCCTTTGATTATTACTTCAATATTATTTGAAATAAACAGTTTTATTTTCTGCCGCTGATTCAAACATGGCTTCAATCATTTTCATAGACTGCTGAAGTTCAGCGGGCTTAACAATGATTTCAGCTTTACCTTTGACGGCAGCAAGGAAATTTTTGTAATATTCGAGCCAGTCAGATTTGACTTTCCGGATTTTATAATCACGGATGGTATTGCTTTTGCGGGGAGCCATAGTCATAGTCAGACCTGCACCGGCAGAAATCGGAGCGACAGTACGTTCCGTCCAGTTATAAATACGGGTGATTTTGCCGTTACACCACCAGTCATCAATAACAACTGAACCATTATCACCGAGTGCATACCAGCGGGGCATCTGAACGAAAGTGCTTGTTCCGACTTCAATGAGCCATTCCGGACCGCAGTCAAATTTGACGAGTGCGGTAAAACCGTCATCGCAGTCAGTATTGGTGATATTGGTGACAGTGCAGTAAACTGAGACAGGTTTGGCTCCGGCTTCACGCATCATGGTCAACATCTGGTCGATGAGATGAACTCCCCAGTCAAGAATCATACCGCCGCCGTGTTCTTTCTCTTCACGCCATCCGGCAGGGATACCGCGTGAACCGTGAACTCTGGATTCGATACGGAAAACATGACCGATTTTGCCGTCTTCACAAATCTTACGCATGGTACGGAAATCTTCGTCCCAGCGGCGGTTCTGATGAACGGTGAAAATTCTGCCGCATTCTTTGCTGACGGCAATCATTTCTTCAAGTTCAGCGGAATCCATAGCAACAGGTTTTTCACAAATGACGTGTTTACCGGCACGGAGGGCGGCAATAACGATTTCCTTGTGAACATCATTGGGAGTTGCAACTGTAACAAAAGTGATTTTTGGGTCGGCGAGCAGAGCCTCACGGGACTCGTAAGTTTTCAAACCTCTGGATTTCGCAAGTTCAATTTTTGCGGGGGCAATGTCGTAAACACCGGCAACTTTTATACCGCGGACCTCAGTCATTTTGCAGACATGATAATTACCCATACCGCCGTAACCTATAACGGCACCGAAAACAGTATTACTCATACAATATACCTCAAATTACATTTCAACGGGTTTACCGCTGGCAGCAGATTCATAAATTGCATCCAAAAGACGCATGACTGTAACAGCTTCTTCAGGTTTGACCAGAAATTCTTTATTGTCACGTACAGCTTCAACAAAGAGAGTGAAGGCAGTCGGCATCGGAGGAGTTGGTTCATGAAGTTTGATATCAAAAGGAATTTCATTCTCGCTTTTGAAAAATTCAACTTCATAAGTATAACCTTCGTTGATATTTTTCTGCATAAGACCGCATTTTGTACCGACGAGACGGGTGGTCTGCAGTTCCATTTCTTTGATATTTGAGGCCCATGAAACGCCGAGTTCCAGAGTTGCACCGTTTTTGAATTTTATAGTGGCACAGGCAAGGTCTTCCACAGTGTATTCCAAGCCTCTGGCTTTGGCACGGTCGGGACCGATTTTTGCATAAGTGCTGCCCATGACCCATGCGGGTTCAGGATAGCCCATCAGCCACAAAGCAAGGTCAAGACGATGAACGCCAAGATCAATCAAAGGACCGCCGCCGGACTGTTTTTTGTCAAAGAACCATGACCCCATGGCACCGCCTGCACCGCTGGAAGTACCGAAGTCATTGGCGGCAAGACCGGGCATACCGTCACGGCGGAACCATTCACTTCTGGCATAATAAACTTCGCCGAGAGCACCGGTTTCAACAAAATTTTTCATAGCACGTGACTGGGGACGGAAACGGTAACTGAAATCGATACCGAGTTTACGGTTGCAGCGTTTGGCAGTTTCGAGCATTTCGAGGGCTTCAGCGGTATTCATTGCCATCGGTTTTTCACAGAGGACATGAGCGCCTGCTTCGAGACCTGCAACAGTCAAATCTTTGTGCTGATTATTGGGAACAGCGACAGAAAGGATGTCAAGTTTTTCATTTTTGATAAGGTCGATACCTTCTTTATAAAACTTGCCGTATTTGCCGCCGAATTCGGCCTCCAGACGGTTGAAACGGTCCTCACGGCGGTCTGCGACTGCAACAACTTCGACATCAGGATTGTTCATATAGTCAACCAGATGGTTCCATCCCATACCGAGGCCGATAACACCTGCACGCAATTTAGTCATAATAAAATCTCCTTATATATTATATGTACTTCAATTATTTTGCTGTTCCGTCTGCATTCTGAACAATTCCGGTGACAGGGCCGGTATTTTCTGAATAAATTTTGTCAATTGCGGGAGTTCTGGGACACTCAAGTTCCTTGAAAAAGACCGGCTTTGCCCAGCGGATTGCATTGCTGATAACTTTCAAAACTTCCTCCTGATAGTAAACAGGATATGATTCATGACCGGGCTGGAAGTAGAAAATTTTGCCGTAGCCGCGTTCAAAAGTCACACCGCTGCGGAAAACATTGCCGCCTTCAAAATGACCGATGAAAATGATGTTTCCGTCTTTCGGAATATCAAAATATTCGCCGTACATCTCTTCATGCGGAATTTCAAAATATTCGCCGATGCCCTGAGTAATTGGATGTGTCGGAGCAATGTTCCACAAACGTTCACGTTCGGCCTCTTCACGCCATTTGAGAGTACAGGAACAGCCGGTGACCTGACGGAAAATTTTAGACAGATGACCGGAATGCAGAACGATAAGTCCCATACCTTC
Organism: Lentisphaeria bacterium; assembly: GCA_017502435.1. GTDB lineage: Bacteria > Verrucomicrobiota > Lentisphaeria > Victivallales > Victivallaceae > RGIG5270. Next base: position 17,278 of record JAFVUZ010000096.1, on the reverse strand, counting down.
ATGCACACGTTTCAGAACTTTGGCGACGATTTCATCACGCACTTCAAAGTGGGCACAATGTCCCCACCAAAGCAGAACATCTGTATTGTTGAGAACTTCATCAGGCAAACCATGTTCCTCTTCATCCAATGAAGCATAAGTTATTTCAAAATCATCTGCGGCAATACCTTTACCGATGGCACGATGCAGACCTTCAGGATATATGGCAGCAATTTCAGGTTGTGTTTTTTCATGCCGGAATTCATTCCAGATAGTGATTCTTGTTTTTTGCATAAAAATCTCCTTTGTTTATGAATTTTTATTACTGCAACTTTTAAGTTCACTGTCATTACTATAAACCATTTTTTCAAAAAAGCAAGAACAAAAATAATTGCTTTTTGTGATATAAAAAATCCTTTTGTGATATTGCAAAAATAAATTTGTATGCTATTTTAATAAAAACAGGAGTATTTATGGAATTCAACTTGGAAAAAATACGTATATGGCAGACTCATTTTTCCGTATTGCGTGCATTTGCCAATCTGCCGATACCTGAACTTGTGGTGAATGAAGAGCAGGATTCTCCGACTTACCGGCTTGACGGCAAATACCGTTTTGAAGAAGGTTCGCAGCTGGTGATAACTTTGAGCGGCGAAGGCAGGCTGAAAATCAAAGATACCGAATACGATTTGACTCCCGGAAAAGCATTTCTGCACAATCACAATGACCATGACATCTGTTATTTTTATCCGCCGCACGGCAAAAAAAAGTGGAATTTTCTATGGTTTGCATTTTACGGCGGCAATTCTGCACAACTGGTCAGTGAAATCAACCGCAATTACGGATATATATTTGACATTGCAGCCGATTCACAATTGGTAAATATGCTGAATGAATACAAAAAATACGCAAGCGAAGTACAAATCCTCTCTCCGATGGAAGGAGCTCAACTCGTATACAGCATTCTGGCAATTCTGTGCAAAGAAAAAGACGAAAACTGCCGCCCCTCCTCAAACAGTGCTTTGATCGGTGAAATTCAAAGTCTGATAAATTACGACCCGTCAGCAGATTTGCAAACAGAAAAACTTGCCGAACGCTTCAATATTTCACGCGAACATCTCAGCCGCGTTTTTTGTCAGGAAACCGGGACTTCACTTCACGAATACATCATACGAATCCGCCTCAAAATGGCGGTGAATCTGCTGCTGCAGACCCGGTTGTCAAGCAAAGAGATCGCCGACCGCTGCGGCTGGAAAGACTATTCAAATTTTTACCGCATTTTCAAACAGCGTTTCAAATGCTCTCCATTGCAATTACGCAGCAAAGGCATCCGCCCGCAGATATGATATTCATTGATTTATTCTGTATCAGAAATGATTTTTTCAGCAGCCTCGAAAAGATTTTCTACTATATTGAACGGATAATCAGCGTGAGATGCAGCAGTTTCAATTCCATATCCGGTTTTTACCAGAAACGATTTTTTGCAGCAGGCATTTTCGCCTGCCTGAATATCGGAGAGCCGGTCGCCAATCATATAAGACCGGGATAAATCAATATTGAAATCTTCAGCGGCCTGACGTAGAAGAGCAGTTCCCGGCTTGCGGCATTCGCATTTGCCGGAAAAATCCGGATGATGCGGACAATAATAAAATCCGTCAATCTGAACGCCGTATTCTTTCAAAAATTCCTGCATTTTTTCATGAACCAAAGCAATATCTTTTTCTTCATACATACCTCTGGCGACTCCGGCCTGATTTGTGATGACAATAAGTTTGAACCCATTGTCCTGCAAGAGTTTCAGAGCTTCCGAAACATATTTTTCCAATTTGAGTTTTTCCGGTTCATGCAGATAACTGACTTCGACATTCAGCGTGCCGTCACGATCCAAAAAACAGGCTTTTTCTTTCATTTTGCTCATACCATATAAAAAAAATGTGTTTTTATGATAAAAAATGTTATAAATTACTTGATATTTTGCAAAAAGCAAGTTAAATTATATAAAATGTAAGGATTTTTATATAAAATGGATATTTATTGTAAAATTGAAATGCTTTTTGCGGAGACTCTGCGACTTAGTAACGGTCGCCGGGTTTGATATTTTATTTTCTCTGACTCGTTCCGGCGGCCGTAAAAAATTTGCGAGTTATTCGATTTTCTATCAATTCTTATCCAAAAGGTATTAAAATGTCTGATTTTAAAAAATATATTCCCGTAAAACCCATTCCGATCCAGAATCGTCAATGGCCCTCCCGTTCAATCGAAACTGCTCCGACATGGACAAGCGTTGACCTGCGTGACGGCAATCAATCCCTGCCAATCCCGATGAACCCGGAAAAAAAACTGCAGTATTTCCGTATGCTGCTCGAAATCGGTTTCAAAGAAATCGAAGTCGGTTTCCCCTCCGCTTCACAGGACGATTTTGATTTTGTCCGCACTCTGATCGAAAATGACCTCATCCCCGATGATGTCTGCATTTCCGTTCTGACTCAGGCACGCAAACATCTGATCGACCGTACCGTAGAATCTCTGAAAGGTGCAAAACAGGCTATCATTCACTGTTATGTCGCCAGCAGCGATCTGCACGGACGTTTCGTTTTCAATATGGATCATGAAAAAGTCCTGGAAATGGCAGTCAACGGTACTCAGATGGTCAAAGATGCAATCAGAGAAGCCAATCTGGATTTTCCCGTGCGTTACGAATTTTCTCCGGAAGAATTTACCGACAGTGATCTGGACTTTACAGTCGAACTCTGCAAAAAAGTCAAAGAATGCTGGGGCGAAGTCAAAAATAAAAAAGATTTCATTCTGAATCTGCCCGCAACAGTTGAACGCCGTCCCCCCAATCATTACGCTGACATGATCGAATATTTCATCCGGAAATATCCCTACATGGACCAGACCTCCATCAGTCTGCACGCACATAACGATCAGGGCTGTGCTGTAGCCGCTACTGAAATGGCTCTGCTGGCTGGTGCCGACCGTGTTGAAGGTACGATTTTCGGCCACGGTGAACGTACCGGCAATCTGGATATAATGGTGCTGGCAATGAACCTCTTTGCCCGCGGAATTGATACAGGACTGGACTTCTCCAATCTGGAACAGATCGTCAAAATCGTCGAAAACTGCTCCGGCATTGACGTTCATCCCCGCCATCCGTACGCCGGACAGCTGGTCTTTACTGCCTTCTCCGGTTCCCATCAGGACGCCATCCGCAAAGGTATGGACCGCAGAGAAGAAATTTCAGAATATTTTGAACAGGGCTGGAAAATGCCTTATCTGCATATCGACCCCGCCGACGTCGGCCGTGAATATGAGAAATTGATCCGTATCAACAGCCAGTCCGGCAAAGGCGGAATCGTTTTTGTACTGGAAAAAGATTTCGGAATCTATCCGCCCAAAACCATGCACGCCGAAATCGGCAAAGTCATTCAGCGTTATATGGACGAAAAAGGCGGCGAAATCGACAGCAAAGAACTCTATGATGTATTCTTCAAAAACTTCGTCAATACCACAGGCAAATATGCTTATTCGGATTACAGCCGCAATATACTGAAAAATTCCGGCGATCTCATAGGAGTCAGTTTCACCTGGGTAAACGACGGAGTGGAACGTCAACTGACCGGTATCGGCAACGGCCCGATCTCTGCAGTCGTAAACGCTCTCAAAACAGATACAAAACTGATTGAGTTTACACTGGAAGACTTCTCTGAACGTTCAATGGGCAGTGACGCTGATGCAAAAGCCATCGCATTCGTCGGCATCCGTATCGCAGACAGCGGCAAAATGGTTTACGGTGTCGGAGTACACTCCAATATCGACCGTGCCGCCATTGCAGCATTGATAAGTGCGTTGAACCGTGCGGAAATGTGAGGGTATAATGACAAGATGGAAGTTGTTTCTGATTTTGATACTGGCAGTTGTCCTGCTGCATATTCTGATAATAAAAGTTTTTATCATCGGCAGCAGCGACAGCAGCACTGTCAATACCGGAAAAATTCAGCAGACTGAAAACGCATCAGAAAAAGCTCCCATCTTTCCTGAACCCAAACTTCCGTCTCAGAAACGCAAAAAATAAGAGCATAATATGAACGATTTCCAAAAAGCACGACTTAAACTTTTAGGGTTGGTTGTGCTTTTTTTTATTTTCACAACCAGTGCAGTTTTCGGTATTGTCAAAGTTATAAACACTCTGAAAAGCGAACCTGCTGCACAAAAAAATGAAAAAACTCCCCTTTCAGAACCGCAGTTGAAAACCAAAACTCCTGCAATCAAAGAAGTTAAGCCCGAAAAAAAAACTGAACCACCAAAAATCATCCTTGATGACAGCAAAGCCTTCCGCGGCATCCGCAGAGAATGGAAAAAATACCGTCTGCCCAAATGCGGCATACTTGCTGATGTGACAAACAACAGAATTTTGTGGTCATACAACGCCGACCGTGTCGTCCCCATTGCCTCTTTGAGCAAAATGCTGACAATTTATATGGCTCTTGACATTATCAAAAAGTCAAAAGGCAGAATAACTCTGCAGAATCGCGTAAAAATCAGCAAAACCAGTGCAACCGGACGGGAAGGCGGTTTCGGTTTTATGCCGGGCGATATTTACACGGTTGAGGATTTGATGCAGGCGGCAGCCATACGCAGTGCCAATGATGCGGCGGCGGCATTGGCTTTTTACTTCGGCAACGGCGAAAGCAATTTCGTCAAAATGATGAATCTTGAAGTGAAAAAACTTGATATGAAAAACAGCAGTTTCATAAATCCTCACGGACTGCCGGTCAAAAGCAAAGACAATTTAAGTACGATGAACGATATGGTTTTATTAAGTCTGAAAATGATAAATGAACCCGATTATATGCGGTGGGTAAAGAAAAAAGCCGTCAAAATCGGCGAAAAAACCATCGTTAATACCAATAATTTAATGCGTAAACGCAAATATCCCGGTGTTGACGGCTTGAAAACCGGATACACCCGCAGAGCCGGATTCTGCCTGGCCTTCAGCTGCCTGCGTAACGGCCGCCGTCTGGTCGGAGTTGTTGCCGGCTTTCCGAGTGCCGCCGACCGTGAAAACTTTGTGACTGCACTTCTCAACTGGGCATACAGATAATATTACTGAACTTTATTGACGTAGAACGGCATCTTCTCCAATGTGCTTGACCCGGTCAACATCGATAAGGTAGTTTGCAGTACCATGTCCGTAAGGATAGCCGTAATAAACCGGGCATGAAACAAGTTTTGTAAACTCCTGAAACATTTTCAGCTGTGCTTTTTGTGACATATTGATAAATTCACCAAATACAACAGCTTTGCAATTTTTGAAATAACCGCTGTTGACAAGCTGTTTCAAAATTTTTTCATTTCCCCTGCCGACACTTGACTCAAGAAAAACGATTTTGTCTGCAGTTGAGACGGCATATTTACCATTTACTGCCGCATTGATCAAAAAAAGATGACCGGCAACAGCTTTGCCTGAACAACTGCCGCCACGCAAAGTTTTCAATTTGACAGGCGATATTTCTATATTTCCAAGACAACGTTTAAACCAGTCCCGTGACGGCTGGTCAGTACGCAGCATGGAAGTCAGGGACGGACCGGAAAAAACTCTCCCGACATTATTTTTCTGTAATGCCTGCTGCAAACAGGTAATATCACTGAAGCCTATCAGAATCATCGGACGCTTACGCATTTTATCATAGTCGGCAAGTTTTACAAGTTCACGGGAATAATTTCCTCCTCTGACACACCAGATCGCATCAACTTCAGGATCAAACCATGCCTGCATAAGGTCATTGAAACGTTTTTCAGCGGGAACTTTTTTTATTTCGGACGGATATTCATACAAACGGGCATTGGGCATGACTTTAACTTTGTATCCTGCCGCACGCAATTTTGCCAAAGCAATATCGACCTGAACTTTTTTTCCCGGCATTCCGGGAGCGACTATTGCTATAGTCTTTATGTTATCAGGAAAAATTTTCCATGAATCCTTATCTCCTCCAGCATAAAGCATACAATTAAACAACAATACAAACAGCAATATTATTTTCATAGAAAATCAACTCCATTATAAATAAAAAACGGAAATGACAGAGAAAAAATATCTTCTCTGCATTTCCGGGAAAATTATTCTGATTTTTTTATCCGATGACAGTCTTATTACCGTTTACAGTAAATTTTGTATCTTTACCGTTGATTATGAGACTTGCAGGAACTTTGTTCCATGTAAAGGTGTAAGTGCCTTCGGGGAACGGCAGTTCGAGAGCAACTTTGTCTCCGTTAATAGCAACAGCATCAATTTTGGCATCAGCATCAAGCAGCTGAATACCGCAATCCTCGTTAAATGCCCAGACTTTGCTGCCGTGGGGAACGAGAGTTGTTTTGATGGCTGCATTGGGAGCAAGCTGATAAATATCTTCATTCCAGACGTCGGTGATGATATAAGATTTTTCAGGATCAAGACCGATATCTGCAGCTTTAAGTTCAACTTCAAGGTCTTCTTCAAAAATATTGAAGAACCCGACAGTTTTCTGCGGCAGACCTTTGGCATTTTCAAGCATTGAAAAATGCGGGGTATTGAAGTACAAAGTATTGGGAATGAGAGCATTATCATTACGGTAATAGTAATTTGCAATATAAACATCCTGACCGTTATTGACGTTGCAGAGTGCTTTTTTGAGGAGTTTCAATCTGGGATGATCGGGTTCGAGGCTCAATTTACCTGCAAGTTCAACCATTGAGTGAGTGACCCAGCAGAAGTTCAATGCAAAGAGTGCGTCAACATCATTCAAACCGGGGAAGAGACCTACAGAGTCACTGTTCGGAACAAAAAGGTCGCCGGTATGAGTTGCAAAACAGGCGATACCCCAGAGGAAGTTTGTTTTGACAAAATCCCAGTTGCCGCCGCCGATGTCAATGCCGTAGCGGTAGTTGGTGAAAAATTCACCGAGGAAGGGATTGCCCATCACAATATCGCATCCGGTCTGGAAATAACCGTCATCATCAAGACGGCGGCGGATTTCTTTGAGCCACCAGTCACGATAGAAATAACCGGACTGATCTTTGTTCTTGAGCATATTGTGGCTGTCTTCAAACGCATAACTCCAGAAGTCGTGTTTGACACCTTCAAAACCGTATTCTGTCAACAATGTATCAAGTGCGTGTTTGATATAATCACGGACAACTTCCTGACTGACATCGAGCGGAGAAGATGTGCCGACACGGTAACTGTAATCAATAAACCACTCCGGATGATCTTTGTAAATCGGTGTGTAATGCGGGCAGAAACCTCCGATCCAGATTGCAGGACGCAAACCGATTTTGCGGATTTCATCAGTGTAATGACGGAGCCCCTGCGGGAATTTTTCCTTGCTGATACCGGCTTCGCCTTCATAGGGAACTCCGAGACCGTGAGCAGGAGTATTCGGGACATGACCGACGGGTTTGGCACTTGCGGCATATCCGTCATCAAGCTGAATCCAGTGGACGAGCGGGAAATTCTTTTTGATATAACGGGCTTCAGTAAGCAGCATTTCCTCAGTAATTTCACGATAAATATTATCATTCCATGAACCCCAGGTCATGCTGGTACGGTTAATATCGGTTGCTCCGTATGAAGCAGGCAGAACCTTACGCAAATGAGCGGTGTAGCGGTCGAAAATTTTGTCATAAGTTTTTGCATCATCGACTTCGCCGAGATACCACTGGTCATTAAGCATTCTTCCGCTTGCAAAATCAAGAGCATCAACAGCTTTGAAAGATGAGAAAAGTTCCAGAGTGACAGTGCCGTTTTCATGACGGACGAGATAGTTGTGATAAATTTCCTTCTGTCTCAAAGTTCCGTGAACGATACCGTTGGCAGTCTCATAGTTGCCAAGCAGAATTGCGGGGAACGGCTGATAGGGAGAACGTCCGATTCTGGGATGTACCACACCGGGGTCGGCCCAGCGGTTGCCAGCGGTATCATCAAATTCGGAATCTTTGGCATCTTCGGGTGCACGGACATGGTCGACAGGGAAAGTCATGCGTTCATAGATGCGGGGGTTTTCGTTGTGATAAAAGAAATCTTTATCGGGATTGCTGCCGGGTTTGATATTGGTGAAAAGGCAGGCAAGTTCCATAAGTTTGATTGCCGGACCGTTGTTTTTGAAGATGCGTTTAACACGGACTTCGCGGTCGTAAACAGTCAGATAGAGACTGTCAGCAAAAGGTTCATCATAGAAACAGTTGATCTGGTAATTTTTACCTGAAAAACCTTTTTCGATTTCGATTTTATTGGGATAAACTGCTTTACCCTTCAGTTTTACAAAGGGTTCAATTTTGACCTGACCGAAATTCGGAAGAATTTCAGAGGGCAGCAAAACGGCATTTGACATAATTTTTCTCCTGTTTTTTTATGGTTTGAAATATATTTCTATATAAAATACAAGAATAAAACGATTTTTCAAGTAAATTTTCTTGAACTTTTAAAAAAATAATGTACATTATATAAGTTTATAATTTTTTTGAGTTTTCAACCCTTAACCAAAATAACCAATCAAGGAGTTTTGATCATGGTCAACTACAAAGATCTCGGTTTGGTAAACACTCGTGATTTGTTTGCCAAGGCAGTCAAAGGCGGATATGCAATCCCCGCTTACAACTTCAACAACATGGAACAGCTTCAGGCTATCATTCAGGCTTGTACCGAAACCCAGTCTCCCCTCATTCTGCAGGTTTCCAAAGGTGCCCGTGAATATGCCAACCAGACCCTCCTCCGCTACATGGCTCAGGGTGCTGTTGAATATGCAAAAGAAATCGCTCCCGACGGCAATCCCATTCCGATCGTTCTCCACCTCGACCATGGTCCCGACTTTGAAACCTGCAAATCCTGCATCGACTACGGTTTCTCTTCAGTCATGATCGACGGTTCACATTTCTCATACGACGAAAATGTCGCGCTGACCAAAAAAGTCGTTGAATACGCTCACGCTCACGACGTCACCGTCGAAGGCGAACTCGGCGTTCTCGCCGGCAAAGAAGACGATGTCGAAGCTGAAAACCACACCTACACCCGTCCCGAAGAAGTCGAAGACTTCGTCAAGAAAACCGGTGTTGACAGCCTCGCAATCGCTATCGGTACTTCACACGGTGCATTCAAATTCAAACCCGGTACCGACCCCAAAATCCGTCTCGATATCCTCGCTGAAATCGAAAAACGCATCCCCGGATTCCCCATCGTCCTCCACGGTTCTTCTTCAGTTCCCCAGGACCTCGTCAAAATCATCAATGAAAACGGCGGCAAACTCAAAGATGCTATCGGTATCGGCGAAGATCAGCTCCGTGAAGCAGCAAAAAGCGCTGTCTGCAAAATCAATATCGACTCTGACGGCCGTCTCGCTATGACCGCTGCCATCCGTAAAGTCTTCATGGAAAAACCCGCAGAATTCGACCCCCGCAAATATCTCGGTCCCGCACGCGAAAGCCTCAAACAGCTTTATATGCGTAAGAACCGCGAAGTTCTCGGTTCTGCCGGTCATGCTTTTGACAAATAATTTACAACAAGTAAATTAAAAGCAAATATTCAAAGATTCCGCTTCTGAGCAATCAAAAGCGGGATCTTTTTTTGTACACACCGCACCGACCAGTCCTCCCAGTCCGCCCAGTCCTCCCAATCCTCCCAATCCTCCCAATCCTCCCAATCCTCCCAATCCTCCCAATCCTCCCAATCCGACCTGTCCCCAAAACTGCAATTACTACAAAAAAAACGGAACATCCGTTTGGATGTTCCGTTTTGAATATTTATATGGATAATGGATTATTTTTCGATATCGAGTTCTGCGAAAACTTCACCCATATTGACCATATCTTCGCCGGGTTTGAGAGCGGCGGTGTATTCTTCTTCAGCAGCTTTAAGATCTGCTTCAGAGAAGTCGGTATCGAGAGCTTTGATTGACAAGCCGATACGACGTTCATCAGTATCAACTTTGATAACGCGGGCTTCGACTTCGCTGCCGACGTTGAGGACGTCTTTAACTTTTTCGACGTGATCTTTGCTGATCTGGGAAATGTGGATCAAACCGTCAATTTTGTTGGAAAGTTCAACAAAAGCACCGAAAGCGGCGATTTTGGTAACATTGCCTTTGACGACATCACCGACTTTGTAAAGGCTGTCGATATTTGCCCAGGGATCTTCTTCGGCCTGCTTCATGCCGAGAGAGATTCTCTGCTGTTCAGCATTGATGTCAAGGATAACTGCTTCAACTTCATCGCCGACTTTGAGCAATTCGTTGGGATTGTTGATTTTGCGGGTCCATGACATATCAGAGACGTGAATCATACCGTCGATGTCGTTTTCGATTTCAACGAAAGCACCGTAACTGGTCATATTGCGGACTTTACCGGTGATTTTGCTGTCGACGGGATATTTGGATTGAAGGACTTCCCAGGGATTGGGATCTTTCTGACGGAGACCGAGAGAAATTTTGCGGCTGTCTTTGTCGAAGTCAAGAACGACAGCTTCAACGTTTTCGCCGATGGAGAGTACATCACTTGCTTTGGTGATGCGTTTGGTCCATGACATTTCAGAAACGTGGATAAGACCTTCAACGCCGTTTTCGATTTCAATGAAAGCACCGTAGGGCATGATGTTGACGACGTTACCGGAGACTTTGCTGCCGACGGGATATTTTTCTGCGACATCGTCCCAGGGATTCTTGGATTTCTGTTTGAGACCGAGAGAAACGCGTTCTTTTTCATTGTCGATGTCAAGGATCATGACTTCGATTTCCTGATTCTGAGTCAGCATTTCAGAGGGATGAGAGATACGGCCCCATGACATATCGGTAATATGGAGCAAACCGTCAACACCGCCGAGGTCGATAAATGCACCGAAGTCAGTGATGTTTTTGACAGTACCCATACGGAGATCGCCGACGTTCATTTCTTTCAGCAAGCTGCTGCGGCGGTCATGCATGGATTCTTCGAGGAGGACGCGGCGTGAAACAACGATATTGTGACGGTCGATATTGATTTTGATGATTTTGATGTCAAATTCTTTACCGATATATTCGTCCATATTGCGGACCTGACCGATATCAAGCTGTGAGCCGGGGAGGAAAGCGGGGAATCCTTCGACATCGACCATGATACCGCCTTTGACGCGATGACGCATGAAGCCTTTGACGATGCTGCCTTCGCCGTATTCGGTGGTGATTTTGGTCCAGGCTTTGATGGATTCAGCTTTTTCGAGGCTGATTTCGGGCATACTGTGTTCATTTTCGATTTCTTCGAGATAGACATCGATCTGCTGGCCTTTTTCGACTTCGTCGAATTTGAGGAACTGAGCAGCGGGGACGAAACCTTCGGCTTTGTAACCGATGTCAACGAGGACGCCGTCCTGACGTTTGGCAACGATGGTACCGGGGATAATTTTTCCGCGGGTGAATTCGTTTTTCTTGGTTTCAGCGGTTTTCATCAGATCGTCCATGCTGGGCATATTGGTAAGATCGACGAAACTGGCAGTGTTTTCTGTTTCTGACATTTTGTTGATTTTCTTTTAGGTTGTTTTTTTGTTAAAACTTCCGGATGCAGCCTGCCCCATGCAGGCACACCCCCTGTAAAGTCCTTAATATAATACAATTCGGCAAAAATTCAAATAAATATTCTTACAAACGCCAAGAAAAATACAAAATTTTTTAAAAATCCATTTGAATTTTTATCAATATGTGTTATAATTGTATCTGTACGCAAATCATGTTGATTTGGTATATAAAATTGTCGCCACAGCCGGAATTATCCGGTCTTTAACATTTATAATGCCGCAGAATGCGGCGGAAAGAGATTAAAAAATGGCAGATAAAAAAGAAATTTTCGCAGACGGAATCGGTCAGATTCATTTCGCAGGTGGTATGGTTCGTTTTGACTTCGTCACTCTTCAGCCCGAAGAAGACGGCAAAGCTCCCGTTCCCGCATCCAATGTCCGCATCATCATGCCTCCCCAGGGCTTCCTCGGTGCTCTCAACTCAATGCAGCAGCTGATCGACAAACTCGTCGAAGCCGGTGTTCTCCAGAAGAACGAACAGGCAGCTCCCGCCAAAGGCAAAAAATAATCGGAGTTTCTGATTATGGACAGCACTCAGGTCTTTTTCTCTGTACAGGCAATGGATGTTCCGTCATTTGACGGTGCAGCCATCTCTCTGCCTGCACCTGAAATCGACTTGGGTGCAATAGTTTTTTTGGCTGCAGAAAAGCCTTCAAAACTTTTCGGCGGTCTTTTTTTCTCATTGCATTCCTCTCTTGAGAATGCAATGTTTCATGTGCGTGAAGGTTTTGAAAAAGTCGTTGTTTCTGTAACAAGCAGGATCAGAAAATTTTTCAGCCGCAGACGTTCAATGTGGCGAGGACGCATTGCTGCTGCAAACTTTTCAGGACTTGTCAGACATTCCGCCGTATTGGTGATGCGTACATGATTTTTTTTCCTTGAGAAATCAAGGAAGGTGCAGGATTTTATCCGGGACACGACAGAAAACGTCGCAGAATGCAAACTGCATTTCAGTTTCCGGGGCAAATCCTGCACCTTTTTTCATGTCATAAATCAAACTTACAGATTGAAAATTTTGAAAATATTGAGTAAAAAAATCTTCATTAAAATACCACAGCACTTCAAATATATCACACACTCAAGTCGTCAAACTTGCGATTGCTGGCATCCCGCAGCATACGGCGGCATATTATAAACAGCATGAAACCGTTTACTGCAGAAACAATTGCCCATGAAACAGGATATGATAACATGAGGTTTTCCATGGATTTGAAATACGGAAAAATAGTAAATACCCAGATAACACGGAAAACACACGCTCCCATAAGCGTAACAACCGTCGGCCAGAATGAATAGCCAAGCCCGCGGAGCGAACCGGTAATAATTTCCATAAGACCAAGCAGCCAATAAAAAACAAATTGACAATTCATACGGACACATCCCCATTCGATAACCTCAGGGTCCGGATTGAAAATTGCCAGCAGAGGACGCTTGAAAATTGATACAATTACAATAAGAATAACTGCAATACCAATGGTCGAACCCATACAAAGCCAGATACTTTTCATAATGCGTTTATACTTTTTCGCTCCGTGATTCTGTCCGACAAAACTTACAACTGCAAGCACAAACGCTGTAAATGTTGAATGTACAATACCTTCAATACTCAATGCCGCAGTACTGCCGGCAATCGCCTGCCAGCCGAAACTGTTCAACGTTGACTGAATAATAATATTGGAAACAGAAAAAAGCATTCCCTGCACACCAGCCGGAACACCGATGCGGAGCATCTCTTTCAAAAGCGGCAGACTTACACCTATTTTTTTCCAGTGAACTGCACAATCTCCTCCGTAACAGGCAAGATAGCGAAAAGTAAGAAATGTTGAAACTGCATTTGAAATTGTCGTAGCAATGGCCACACCCGCTACATCCATTTTGCAGACAATCACAGCAAACAAATTCAAAAGCACATTGACAATACCCGCAACTATCATAAAAATAAACGGTCTCTTCGTATCTCCCATTGAACGCATAATGGAACTTCCGAAACTGAAAAGAATCATAAACGGAATCCCCATACACCAAATCCTCATATACAATGCAGACTTGTCAATAATGTTTTCAGGCACAGCCATCCAGCGTAAAACAAAAGGTGTAAGAATAATACCCAATACTGCCATAAACAAACCGCCATAACAACCGACTGCCGCCGCCGTATGAATTGTTTTAGACAGATTCTTTTTGTCTTTTGCTCCGATAAAACGAGCAACAAGCACATTCACACCGGTACTTATTCCCCAGAAAAGATTCAGCAAAAGTGTAGTAAATGCCGGTGCCGCCCCAACTGCCGCCATCGCGGAACTGTCAGCGAAATGCCCCAGAACTATCAAATCCGCCGCAGTAAACATCATTGTTGCAATATTCGCCAGCATCAATGGAACTGCAAAAACAATTATCTTTCGCAACAACGGGCCATGGCACATATCCATCTGATTTTTTCTGACAGCAACACTCATATCCCCCCCATGAAGCTTAATAATTCAGAATTAATATTCCTCTTTGGAACAAATAATACAATACTGCCGCAGCAGCCAGCAGCAAAGCAAACGCTCCGGCAACCGCAATTTTTGCAATATTTCTTTTTACAAACAAAAACACTTTTTTGTGAGCCGCAGGAGCTTCAGCAAGAGTCGGGAAATTGGCAAGATATTTTCCGATGTCATCACGAAGTTCCTTAACGCTCTGGTAACGGTCTATTTTGCGTAATGCCATCGCTTTGCGGCAGATCGACGCAAGTTCAGGCGGCACATCACGGATTTCATTTTTGATCTCAACATCACGGATTATCGAACCATTGGCGGTACGTTTGAGCAGAGAATCAATATTTTCTCCCTCCCAGAAAAGTGCCGGACTGCGGAAAGTAAGAATTGCAAAAAGAATTGCCCCCAATGAATAAACATCTGTACGTTCATCATAAAGTGATTCGTCTCCAATCGCCTGTTCCGGAGCCATATAACCGGGAGTTCCTGCAGTATTGACAAGAATATTTTTCTTGGCATTTGAAGATTTTTTCTGCCCTTTTTCAATATATCTTGCAAGTCCCCAATCCAAAACCTGAACTTCACCGAACTTACCGATATGAATATTGGCAGGTTTCAAGTCAAGATGCAGAATATTCTGCGAATGAGCAAATTCAACCGCATGACAAATTCTCTGAAATGAATAAAGCATTTTACGTTCATGATAAAAAGCCAGCAGTTCCGTATCATTATTACGCATACGCATAAGCAAGGTTGACAAAATCAATCCCGGCAGATAAGTCATCACAAAATACGGTGCCATATTTGAATCAAGACCGATGTCATGAATAGGCACAATAAACGGATGCTCAAGCGATGCTGTAATTTTTGCCTCATTGACGAACTTGGCAACATCTTCTGCGGATCTCTCTTTGAAATCCGGCATCATGGCAAGTGCGACATTACGGTTGGTGTCATTGTCATGAACCAGCAGAACCGCTTTCATGCCTCCGATGCCGATCGTGCGGATGAATTTATAACGGTCACGGGGCTTCATCGACAACTCTTTCAATAGAGACGTTGAAGCATCTTCCGGAGAGAGCAGATTTGTTTTATCTTCAGAATTATCACGGATGACCCGTGTGACCATAGTTTTTATTTCATTATCCATTACTCAGAAATTCCTGTAATATCAGGCTTTTTTGCGAGATAATTTCATCTTCTTTTTACCGCTTACAATGTCTTTTGTAATAAGGCAGTAATCATTATCTTTTTTGTTTGACGGAGCATCAAACATAATATCAAGCATCAGATTTTCAAGAATTGCACGCAATCCGCGGGCTCCGGTTCCTTTGGTATATGCTTTTTCAGCCAGAGCATCCAGAGCGTCAGGAGCAAAATCAAGTTCAATACCTTCGATTTCGAGCAATTTTTTGTACTGTTTGATCAAAGCATTTCTGGGTTCAGTCAAAATGCGGATCAAATCCTCTTTGGAGAGCTGCTGCAAATTGGTTATCATCGGCAGACGGCCGGCAAATTCCGGAATAAGACCGAAACGGATCAAATCCTCAGGTTCGCAGTAACTCAAAGCATCACTCATTATTTTCTTGCTTTCTTCCGCCTTCTCCTGCTGAGCCTTGTCGCTGTTGAAACCGAGCTGCTGTTTATTGCATCTGCGTTGAATTATTTTATCCAGACCGACGAAAGCTCCGCCGCAGATAAAGAGAATATTGCTGGTATCGACCTGCAAAAATTCCTGTTCCGGATGCTTGCGTCCGCCCTTCGGCGGAACATTGGCAACAGTGCCTTCCAGAATTTTAAGCAATGCCTGCTGAACACCTTCTCCGGAAACGTCACGGGTGATGGAAACATTTTCCGTACGGCGGGCAATCTTGTCAATTTCGTCAACATAAATAATACCGACCTGTGCTTTGG
Organism: Lentisphaeria bacterium; assembly: GCA_017502435.1. Classification (GTDB taxonomy): domain Bacteria; phylum Verrucomicrobiota; class Lentisphaeria; order Victivallales; family Victivallaceae; genus RGIG5270. Next base: position 1,330 of record JAFVUZ010000096.1, on the reverse strand, counting down.
CAATATCATAATCAGCAGCCTGAACCAGACGGAGAATGATATTTTCAACATCTTCTCCGACATAACCTGCTTCAGTCAAAGTAGTTGCATCGCAAATACAAAACGGCACATCCAGCAGTCTTGCCAGTGAACGGGCAAGCAGAGTTTTACCACTGCCGGTAGGACCGAGCAAAAGAACATTGCTTTTGTCCAGCACAACATCATCCTGAATGCGGTTGAATGAAGACTGCAGGCGTTTGTAATGATTGTGAACAGCAACAGAAAGAACTTTTTTGGCACGTTCCTGACCAATCACAAACTTGTCCAGTTCCTCTTTGATTGCCGCAGGATTGGGAACTTTCAGATTCTGAATGAATTTCTGAAGTTCAGTATCGATAGTTTTTGTCTTTTTGCGTCCTGCTGCATCCTCTTCCATTCCGTAGAGCTGCTCGTATGCCAGAGTCAGACATTCACTGCAAATACCCATGCCGCTGAAACCGCTCTGCAGAAAAGCCAGATTGGGATCATCTCCCGCACTGCGTCCGCAGAATGCACAACGCAAGTCATTATCTTTCTTACGGTTAGCCATATTTTATTTCTTTCCTTTTCCGGCAACGACCTGATCGACCAGACCGTATTCAACAGCTTCAGAGGCAGAGAGGAAATAATCTCTGTCCATATCTTTTGCGACCTGTTTTTCAGTTTTTCCGCAATGATGAGCGATAAGTTTGGTCAAAGCATCATTGAGACGCTGGCTTTCTTCAAAGTGACGTTTCATATCGTGAACAGTACCCTCGGTACCGCTTGAAACACTGTGGATCATAATGCGGCTGTTGGGCAGAGCATAACGGTGTCCGGCAGCACCTGCACACAGCAAAACTGCCCCCATACTGGCACACTGTCCGATACAATAAGTATGCACTTCGCAGGAGAGTATCTGCATGGTATCATAAATAGCCAGACCGGCAGTCACTGAACCACCGGGACTGTTGATATAAAGCTGAATCGGTTTGGCAGGATCTTCAGCCTGCAGAAAAAGCAGCTGGGCGACAATCAGATTGGCAACATCATCATTGATGGGAGTGCCGAGCAAAATAATTCTATCTTTGAGCAGACGGGAAAAAATATCATATCCCCGTTCTCCCTGCCCTGTCTGTTCAACAACCATCGGAACCAACATTGAATTTTTCATAACACACATCCTTTTTTTTAGTTTATCAGTAACAGTAATCAAAGCAAAAAAGCCGATTTCGGAAACGATTCTGAAACCGGCTTTTGTGTGCCGGACTTCAGAGTTTCAACAGAGCTGAAGTCCGTTCTTCAAATCAAAATTACTTTTTGATATTATCTG
>JAFVUZ010000095.1 GCA_017502435.1 Lentisphaeria bacterium | reverse complement strand
GTTTAGCTATTTTTTCGGCGGAATGTTCGATTGCTCCTCCCCTTTTTTTAGGGAATGAGCAATCAAATCTTCCGCCGGATTAGCCACATCAGGGGTATGCCGTTCGTTGCTGTCGCAACTCACTATACCCCCGAACCCCCCTCAATTTTTTTTTATTATCAGTCAATGTTTAGTACAGAGCCTTTCAATTCATAAAACAGCTTTTCTGCAATTTTCCAATTTCAGCAAATAAAAATACTTGAAAATCACTTTTTCAGATATATAGTATCTGAAACAAATAAACATATCCATAAAAGGTGATAAAATGACAAAAAAAATTGATATAAAAAAACTCGATGTAGCAATGGGATTCGACAATAAATCACTCGATGGAATGGATTGGTATTCCGTCGATGACAAACCTTTTGAACTGGACGGATTGTACTGGCACAAAAAAGGCGGGCCTCTGCGTCGTCTGCCAATCAAAACAAAAATTTCCGAAGGAGTCGACAACCTCGCATGGCACACCGCCGGTGTCATGCTCCGCTTCAAAACCGATGCAGATGAAATCAGAATAAATGCATCCATGTGGCGGAATTCAAGAATGGATCACATGGCTCACGTCGGCAGTATGGGATTTGACCTCTATATCGGCAGTGCTGCAGATAAATTTTATTATGCAAGCACACGTTTCAATTTTCAGGAAGACTCCTACAATGTCACGATTTTCAAAAATGAAGGCGAGAAAAAAATCCGTGAATTCACCTTGCATTTTCCGCTCTATTCCGGCGTGGAAAAATTTTCCATCGGTCTGACTGAAGGGGCCAAAGTTTATTCCCCTGCACTCTGGTGCGACAACCGCCCCATCGTCGTTTACGGAACTTCCATCCAGCAGGGCGGCTGTGCCTCCCGTCCCGGAATGTGTCACACCAATATCCTCAGCCGCACACTCAACCGTCCCTTCATAAATCTCGCCTTTTCCGGCAATGGCAAAGGCGAACCTGAAATGGCTGAAACTATTGCAAAAATCAAAAATCCCGCAATGATAATCCTTGACTATGATGCAAATGCAAAGGTTGCAGGTTTGAGAAAAACTCTGCCAACTTTCATTGACATCATCCGTGCAAAACATCCGACAACTCCGATTCTGCTGGTTTCACGACTGATGCAGAGTTATGAATTTCACAGGGATTCATATTACATTCAGGAACGTCAGGACTTTACGGAAATTCACACCGGAGAACTTAAACGGCGCCGGGAAGCTGGCGATAATAATATTCATTTCCTCGACGGAACAACTCTCTTCGGAGCAGACCCGTCGGAATGCACCGTTGACGGCTGTCATGCAACCGATCTCGGCTTTTACATAATTGCCAAAAATATGGCTCCCGTAATCAGAAATATTTTAAACAAATGATGTCGCAAAAAACAACTTGAAATTACAGTTAACAATGCTGTAATACAAAAACGCTAACTGTTACTGAAATAAAAGGAGAAAGAATGAAAAACATTATTGCCGCGGCAATTATTGCCTTCACCATTGCAGCTCTCGGAATCATCCTCGTAAACACAAATCAGAAAATCTATCTTGAAGCAAAAAATTCATCTCCAAAAGTTGTTTACGGTTTCGGCTATGTCCGCGGCACCAGTCAATATTCTCTGAAAAATAAATATGCAGGCTATGTTTCAAAAGTTAACGCCAAAGATTACCAGAATGTTAAAAAAGGCGATGTCCTCATCGAATATGACGATCTCAACATCCGTACCGACATCAACCTGCTTGAACACTCCATTGCCGAACAGCAAAAAAGTGTCGAACTCAAAAAAATCCATCTCGCAATGGTCAAAATCGACCCGCTGCCCTCTCAATACCGCAATTTGAAATTCAAATATCAAAGTGCTCAGGCTACCCTCGACCGCTCTGCTCATGAACACAAAGTTTATCAGAAACTCAGCAGAAACAAAGTCGTTGCCGATCTCACTTACCGTGAAAAAATGGAGGCTTTCAAAAATTCACAATCCACCCTCCGCCAGCTCGAAGAAGATTTGCAGCTCATCAACAAAGGTTTAACCGACCTCTATATCAAAGAAGCCGAACTTGAACTCGCTGATGCAGAATTAAAACTCAAAAATATGCAGGAAAAACTCACTCTGCTTAAAGAAGAACTCAAATATTACAAAATAGTCGCCCCCCGTGACGGTATAGCAATGATAAATTCCGATACCGTTGGCGGATATGATGCAGTCGGCACATCAGCAGCAGCCGTACACGTAGCCAAAAAGAAATACGTTTACAGTTATTTCACCGTCGAAGATGTCAAACACCTCCATGTCGGCGATAAATTGCAACTCATAAGCCATGACACCCCCCGTGATAAACAGGGAACTGTAGTACAGATATTTGACATCAATACCGGCAGAACAACTTACGGCGACAAAGTCTATTTCCTCGTAAAATGCAAATTCGTGGAAGACCCGCAGGATCTGAAGATTGACACTGTCGTAACTCTGAGTGCCGATGTAAAATAAATCGCTGTGTACTAAACGCAGACTGATTTTTTATTACAAGGGGGCTTACGCCGCCCCCGCGTTCCACCCGCCTTTCTATTACGCTGACGCGTTCCTCCGCCTGCCTTGTCACGGCGTAGCGCAGCGAAGACGGCCCCCGGCGCCGGGTACGACCCGGTGCGATATTACGCTGGTGCGTGAATGTCGGCGGCTGTGTAGTGTTTAGCTATTTTTTTCGGCGGAATGTTCGATTGCTCCTCCCCTATATAAAAGCGGGTGGAACGCTGGGGAATGAGCAATCAAATCTTCCGCCGGATTAGCCACATCAGGGGAGAGCAAGCTCTCTTTTTATATGCTGTCGCATTGACAATACTCCGTTGT
>JAFVUZ010000094.1 GCA_017502435.1 Lentisphaeria bacterium | reverse complement strand
TGTTTAGCTATTTTTTCGGCGGAATGTTCGATTGCTCCTCCCCTTTTTTTAGGGGATGAGCAATCAAATCTTCCGCCGGATTAGCCACATCAGGGGTATGCCGTTCGTTGCTGTCGCAACTCACTATACCCCCGAACCCCCCTCAATTTTTTTTAATTATCAGTCAATGTTTAGTACAGAGCCAAATTATTTATACCTGAATATTTTATCAGCAGCAGCATTGAAAAGGCAAAGGTATTGTTGAAGAAATGGGCATACACGGGAGAACCGAGTTTCCCGTCGCGGCAGTAGAGTATTTGAAAATAACCGCCGAGTATGCAAAGTGAAAATAACTGAAAAAGTATGCCGTGCAATGCTCCGAAAAGCAATGAGGCGAGCGTTACACTGAATACAGGCGGACAACGGTCACGCAAACCTTCAAAAATCACTCTTCTGAATACGCTTTCTTCAATCAGCGGAGTCACGATACAGATGTAAATACCCGCAATTACAAGTTCAGCCGTTCCGCATGATTTAAGAAAATCTTCTATCGGTACTGCGGTGTCAAAATGCAGCTTCAGCAATTTCAGAAATTTCATCCACAACAAAGTTCCCGCTGCATTGACAATCAGCATTAAGAGACTCCATTTAGTGATATTGCCGAATGGAATTTTTTGGAAATCTGCTTTTGCAAAGAAAAAACTTCTGCTGTACAAACTTAAAAAAGCATACAGTATTATTCCGGGGGCAATCATACTCAAAAGCGAATTTGCCCGGCAGAAGGCGGCGGCAGACGGAAAAAAACGTACTATTGCAAATGGCAGGATAATATAAAGCATCATGCAGCAGCAGACTGCCGTCAATGCCTGTTTTTCCTTGAAAGACAAAGAGATTTTCAATGTTTTATTTCCTTCAGAGTCAATTTTTCCAATGCTGATTTCTGTCCTTTTTTAAGGTCTTCATTCAGATTGATTTTGCGTGCATTGACTCGCATATTGCGGCTCAAAAATTCACCTTCGCAATTCAGACGGACCATGATTTCGTCATTGCATATCCATTCATAAGATATTCTGCCTCTCTTGTCGCCGGTATATGAAATGCGGGTGTCGGGCATGGTGTTCAGAATAAAATTTTTCTGAGATTGAGTAAGTTTCTGTTCGGAGTTGAGCAGGGTCAACCGTGCAAAAGAAAGCATTTCTTTTTCCTCTTCTTTGCTCAAAACCCGGTAAGATACTCCATTTACGATAATGTGTTCGCCGCATCCTGAAAGCAGTACGGTAAAAACTGCAATCATACAACATACAAAAAACCTGTTCATTTTATTTCTCCTTTATTACTTTAAAGTTCATTTTTTCCAGAAATTTAATCGCATCGGATGTCAGATTTTTGCCGTTGACAGTCCAGCCTTTGAATTCCCGGCGGCAATAATAGTCACCGCGTAATTTCTCAAAATTCTGCGGATTGGCAAGCAGTGCATTGCTGTCTATTGAAATATCATAAGATTTTTTTGCCGCTTCAGTCAGAATTTGCTGCAGATTATTGCCGCTGACAAGCAATGCTTCTGTGTTGCCGGGCGGAAGCGAGGCAACTGTAAAAGACTGTAATTCCTTTATGCCAAGCACTTTTGCAATATTCTGCACACTGGCGGTGGTTCCGTTGGCTTTGCCGTCAGCGGAATATCCTGCAATGTGCATGGTTCCGATTTTCAGAAGCTGCTGAAGTTCAATATCTATATATGGTTCATTTTCCCAGACATCGAGAACGGCTCCTGCGATTTTGCGGGTCTGCAAAACTTTTTTCAGTACTGCATTGTCGCAAACTTCTCCTCTGGAACTGTTTATGAAAAATGCACTGCTTTTCATACACTTGAAAAATTTTTCATCGGCAAGATGTTTCGTTGTCCCGTCCAACGGGACATGAAGCGTTACAAAATCTGATTTTTCAAGTAATTCAGCAAGTTCTGTAAATTTTTCATTTCCTTCAACTGCTGCACGCGGCGGGTCATTAAGCAGAACTTTCATTCCCATTTTCAATGCCGCATCAGCAACGGCACTGCCGACATGACCGACTCCGATTATCCCCAGGGTTTTGCCGGCAAGTGAAATATTATGCTTTTCGCCGAGATAAAGTAAAGCACAAATCACATACTGCTGAACAGACATGGCATTGCAGCCCGGGGCGTTAAAAAAAGCAATGCCGAGTTTTTCAAGTTCAGCAATATTCATATGGTCCATGCCGATAGTAGCACTGGCAACAGCTTTGACGGATGTTCCCGCAAGCAGTTCTGCATTGCATTTTGTACGTGTTCTGACAATCAATGCGTCGGCATCAAGCAGATCATTACGGCAAATTTCTGCACCTTTTTTGTAAACAGTCTCAACTCCGCAGGATTCAAAAACACCGCGGAGAAAAGGGATTTTATCATCTGCAACTATTTTCATTTTTAAAGTCCTGTCGGGATGTCAATAAATTCAGTTTCAACTCCGAATTTACTGCTTAAATTCTCCATCAGGGCTTTAACTCCGACGGTTTCACTGGCGTAATGGCCGAGCGAAAGCACCGGAAGAGCAAGTTCCTGCTGCAGATGGTACATTTCATGGCAGAATTCTCCGGTTATCAAAAGGTCGGCTCCGGCTTCTCCTGCCTGCTCCAGACTGTCCATGCCGCCGCCGCCTGAAACGATTGCGATTTTGCTGACCGGACTGTCATTGTCGCCATGGAGTTTGCCTTTGGTGTCAAGTCGGTCTTCAAAGATGGCAGCAATGTCTTTCAGCAGCATTTTGTGCGGCAGTCTGCCGATAAAACCGATTTTGCAGTGAGCGTATTCAAAAAATTCTTCGCACTGCGTCAGATTGAGCATTTTGCAAAGTTGGGCATTATTGCCAAGAACCGGATGGGCATCCAGCGGCAGATGGGCCGCATAGAGTGAAATATTGTGCTGAAACATCAACTGCAGTCTGCGTGCAGTATAACCCGAAAAACGTTTCGGATTGCCGCCCCAGCTGATGCCGTGATGCACAATGACCATATTTGCATGGCAGTCTGCCGCCGCTTCAAAAAGTTCAAGACAGCCGTCAACGCCGAATACGATTTTATTGACTTCACTGCACGCTTCAATTTGCAAACCGTTATTGGAAACATCACTTGCAAATCTGTCAAGAGCAAGTTCAGTATCAAGATATTTGACAATTTTTTCAAGTTTCATACTGTTCTCCGCTTTATAAATCTTCTTTATTTTAAAGATAGTTCCTTTCTGTAAAATTTCAAGTCTCTGAAGCAAAAAGTTGACGCATAATCTTTTGATACCGGGCTTAATTCAACTATGAAAGGAGTTTTTTATGATTCAATACCGTGAAATCTTTACCATTATCGACAGTGCCAAAGGTACGTTGATAAATCAGGACGGTGCGAAAATCAGCCGCGACGACCTGCTGCCGAGACTCATTCTGGCAGATGAAGTGATTCTGTATGCATCTTTTGTCAATGTCAAAGAGGAAAACAGTATTATTTCTCTTGAACCGAAAATTTTTGACAACTCTCTGGCATTTAAAATTATCGGTGATTCGGACAATGATAATGAAACGGCGGTTATGTTTTCTTATTCATATCTGCCGGAAAAAAGTGATTTTGCCAAAGGTTTGATTGCTTTCCGTATTAAAACAAATTCTGCAAGATTTGCAGATGCTCTCAAAAATGTCCGCTCAAAAAAATGCGATTTTGTTATTCTCGGCATGGGCAGTGATCCGATTTCAACTGTGGTGCTTGCCAAAGATCAGTTTATTGCAGAAAACCGTCCCTGCGAAAATGTCGTATTTGAGGATGTTCCGTCTGCTGAAATGATGACCAGAGAGGAATTGCAGCTGCTGCTCAATTCCAAAAGTCCAGCCAATCATACGCACGATGCGTATGCTCTTGCAAAACACACGCATAATGCCGCAGATATTATTGATCTGGAACTTGCTCCCGGGGCAGTTTACACCGCCGGAACGGGTATCAGTATCGTTGACGGTGTTATCAGTTGTACTGTCAGCCCGGGAGAAGGGGACGGAGAAAATTATTCCGCAGGTAACGGCATTTCGATTTCAGATGATAATAAAATCAGTATTAAGGGCGTAAGCTATTTTGAAGAAGAACAAGATGGATATATCGGACTTTATATGGACAAAGACGGATTGCATTTTGCAACAGAACTTATTGTAACAAAAGCGGAATTGAGCCAACAGATCGGCGACATCAATTCAATTCTGGATGAAATCAACGGGGAGGAGGTTTGATATGGGTACTACTGCGGAAAAACTGCAAAACATTTTGAATGCTAAAGAGGCGATCAGAACTAAATTCAATCTCGCTGCTGATTTGCCGTTTATTCA
>JAFVUZ010000093.1 GCA_017502435.1 Lentisphaeria bacterium | reverse complement strand
GGCGGAATGTTCGATTGCTCCTCCCCTATATAAAAGCGGGTGGAACGCTAGGGAATGAGCAATCAAATCTTCCGCCGGATTAGCCACATCAGGGGTATGCCGTTCGTTGCTGTCGCAACTCACTATACCCCCGAACCCCCCTCAATTTTTTTTAATTATCAGTCAATGTTTAGTACAGAGCCATAAAAAATCAGTCTACGTTCAGTACAGAGTCAATATCAATTGATTTGCTGTATGGTGATTTCGTATTCGGTCCAGTATTTTTTGACATTTGCACTTTGGATGCCGATATAATATGTTCCGGCGGCGAGTTCTTTTTTTGAAGTATATTCAAAATCATTAAAAGACAGTGCAACGGATTTTCCTTTGCTGTCACAGCAGCTGATTTTGATTTCTTTGTTCAAAATGGCATCAAGAGTTGCTGAGTCATAAAAAGTTTCAGCATCCTCTGATGCAGAAAAACTGATTTTGCCGTTTTCAGTCAGTTCAAATTTGAAGAAATCTTTTGCATCGCCGTAACCGACCCAGTTGTGAATTGCATCTCCGACTTGCAGAGCATCACTTTGGCTGACTTTTTTCCAGGTATCATCATCACTGCTTACGAATTCAGTTTTGACTGTTTCAGAATCAGTTTCATTTATTTTATAAGCTGCATTGCCGCCTTTTGCGGCATTTGTTGAAGTCATTGCTATATAGTAAGTGCCCCCTTCAAGTATGAGGTTCTCGATATACGAATGATACATATGAAATTCCGGTTTCGGTGCCGGAGACGGCACTATCGGCTTGATTGGAATTATCGGTCCCGGCAATGTCGGATCCCGCGGGATACCGTATTCAGGGGCGATCGGAACTGCCTCTATATAAAAATATTTTTGTTTGGCAAGAGTTGAAGATTTGACAGCTTTTAATTTATAAGTTTCATTTTTATTTTCAACTAACTGATAAATCGTAAATTTTGCTTTGTCATCAGCAGAAACAGAGAGTGAAAGTTTCGTCGTCTCCTCAATAGTGAGTTTTTTGTAATCAACAGCATCTCCTAAACCTACCCAATCTGCGATCTCTATTGTACCTTCCTCATTGTATGATGCCTCCCCGATAAATTCGGAATTGCCGCCGTTAAGTTTCATATCCTGCCAGTCGTCATTATGACCATTTTTGCTTTCTGTATAAATTTCAACTGCGTTGGAAGAAATATTATAAGCTGCATTGCCGCCTTTTGCAGCATTGGTTGAAGTCATCGAAATATAATAAGTCCCGTCAGCAAGCCATAAATCTTTTGTATTTGCCTCATATTTTCCGCTTGCTTTGTCATATTTCAACGCAGTATTCTGCAAGGATTTCAACTTGAAATTACCATTTTTATTTTCAACTAACTGATAGATCGTAAATTTGCTTTTGTCATCTGAAGAAAGAGTGAAATTGTATTTCCCTGAATCTTCCAGCTTGACTTCAAAATAATCAACGACATCACCGAGCCCGACCCAATCTGCGATCTCTATTGCACCTTCCTCATTGTATGATGCCTCCCCGATAAATTCGGAATTGCCGCCGTTAAGTTTCAGATCCTGCCAGTCATCATTTTGTCCGTTTTTGCTGTCAGGAAAGTATTGAGAATTGCTGTTGACGGTGATGGAATAATCTGCATTGCCCTTGGCACTTGCAGATTTCATTGCGATATAATAAGTACCTTCTTCAAGCAGTAAGCCTTTAGTTTCTGCGGAATAATTCTGTTTGGTTTTGTCGTATTTCAAAGAGGTGTTTTGCAAAGATTTGAGTTTGAAAGTTCCGTTTTTGTTTTTAATTAGCTGACAGACGGTGAATTTTGTTTTGTCAGTTGCGGATAAATCAAAAAAGTATTTTCCTGCATCTGTCAGTTTTATTTCATGATAATCATTTGTATCGTCAAGTCCGACCCAGCCGGAGATGGTGAAAATGTTCGGATTTTCTGAATCATATTCTGCAGTTCTGCCGATCATATGTGAATTGCCGCCCACAGTTTTCAAATCGGTCCAGTTATTATCAGGCAGTGTATCAAGTTCAAAAGTGCGTGATTCGATGACTGAATTGCCTGTTTTGTCAACGGATTTGACATAAAGCGTACTGTTTGAGTTTATTTTTATTCCTTTTTCGGCATTGTATGTCAGCCATGGTGATTTTTCATCTCCGTCAATGCGGTATTGAGTTGTTGCGATGCCGGAAATATCATTTGCTGAAATTTTAACTGTGACATTGATATTTTTGGGATGTTCAAACAAGGAAAATTCCAGTTCAGGAGCATCTTTATCAATATTGCTGACTGTGTATGAGGTTACTTGAGAGAACATTTTTTCAGAATTTACTGCACGGAAAAAATATGTTCCGTTGCTTTCAACTGTCAGCGGCTCCGTATATTCAAGCCATTCCGTGCCGTTGACTGAATACTGACCTGTACTGTCGGTTGGGAATACCGCAGTTAAAGTAACATTTTGATTGGTGAGTTTTTTATTATCGGCACTGACTTTGGGGGCGGAAGGCGTGGCGGCGGCAATAAAACAGAGATCATTGTCAGCCGTCCGTTTCAAATAAAAGTAATTCTGACCGGAGAAAAAGCCGTCGCCGTTTATTTCTGCATAATGGTACATCCCGTCAACAGAAATACTGACGTATTGAATTGCTCCCGCATTGCTGGCAAGTTTGTAAGTTCCGGCTGCTTGTGAAGCTGAAATACTGATGCTGAAATCCGGATTGCCTTTGATCAATGCGGCATCATTGATAAAATATGTATCGTCCGGCTTTTGTCCTCTGAGGTCAAAGCAGATGTTTGAATTATCTTTGGCAATAACTTCAGCACCATGAGCAATGGTCAGACTGCCGTAATGAGTTCCGTATTCCTCAATGGTCAGAACCCCGCCGGAAAGAACAGTGGTATCAATGGCATTGCCGGAACTTGAAATTATCATATTTCCGGCTGAATTTACACTATTTTGAATAGCAGTTCCGCCGCTTGAAATATGCATACTGCCGTTTGAATCAATGACTGTATTGAAAACTTCAGCGGAACTGGATACATTCATGAGACCGCCGTTTTTTATTACTGCTCCGGAAACAACAGCATTTTCTGCATTCAAATTGCCGCTGCTGTATCCGGCATTCAAAATGCCGCCGTCGATCTTGGGGGCAATGCTTTTGCCGTTGATGATGTACATTGTTCCGCCGGTCTTGATTGCGGTTCCGGAAGTTTCACCGCCGCTTGAAATGAAAACTCTGCCGCCTGATGATACTGTTACAGGAGAGGCTTTGCCGCGGAAAACATTCAAGGTCCCGCCGTCCAGAACTGTTATCTGCATGGCGAGACCGTCAACACCGAGAGTGCTTTTGTCACTGACAGTAATTCTGCCGGCAGTTCCTCCGGAGGCGACAAACATGGTCTGCGATTCAAGTCTGACAACATTCTGCACTTGACCGCTGCTCACAAAATATGTATAATTTGCCATGCTGTACCTCCGTAGTCAGTCAGTTGTTATTTATCTGCAGGACGGAATGTCGGAATCTTTTTGATGGTTGTGATGACCTGTTCAGCAGAAATAAGTTTGGTACATTCAAAATGTCTGTCTGTGCCTTTGTGGCGGGGACACCACAAAAAGTCAAAGTGGTCAAAGTCGATACGCATATCGTTCCAGCAGCTGTGGCAGGTGTGATAGTTGATGACACGGTATGGCGTTTCAAATTCGTTGGTCGGATGAGTGAACCCGGAAATCATTACGACCGGAACTTTGCAGCCCCATGCAAGCCAGCTCAAGCCGCTGCTGAGACCAATGAAAAAGTCGGCGTCTTTGATAAGGTCGATACGTTCCTGAAGCGGTTTATCTCCGGTTTCATCCTCAACTCCCCACGGAATATGGTTAAAAACCAGTCCGGTGCCGTGGACACGTTCCTTGTCAATACAAATGACACGGTAGCCGTTGTCTTTCAGAAATTTGATAACAGCATCCCAGCCGTAGGGATTGTTCCAGTATTTTGCCTGACTGGAACTCTGAGCTGCGATACAGACATATTTTTCTTTGATTTTGCGGGGAGCGGAGAGGTTGAAGCGGGGAGGTTCATCTTTGGGATCGACGCCGAGGATGTAACCTGCGGTACGGTGCAGACCGATATAACGGAAGTCGATCGGCTGATTGTCAACGTCACCGCGGAAAAAGAGTCCCATATAATAACAGGCATAAGGTGTATAATTTTTGGTTTCTTCAGGTCCGATAAAGGTGATGTCGGGATACTGGTCTTTGACGACTGCAGCGATCCAGGGAGTCATGACACAGATCAGATTGCACTGATGTTTTTTCTGGAATCTTTCAACATAACTGAACCAGCCGATACTGTCGCCGATGGTTCCGACGGGCAGTTGAATCATGACATCTTTGCCTTTTGCATCATAATCATAGGTGAAAATCGGTTCGGATTCGCCTTTGCGGTGGATGATGAGGCGGAAACGGATGAAGAATTTTTTGACACTGGTTACGTATGCACCGGGAACGGTATCATTGCTGTAGAGAATGATGCCGGTATCAATGTCGGAGAAAGTGACGTGATATTCTTTGCCGTTGTGGGGGAACAGTACGCGGATACCGTGATTGAAGTCAAAACGGATGCCTTCGACGGCTTCCATGGTCGGTATCTGCGGGATTTCTCCATAAATTGATTTCTGGGCGTTGGGATTTGGTTTCTGACCCGGAGCGAGACCGGGTGCTGCCATCGCCTGAGATTCGGCAATTTCATTATTATTGACACCGATGACAATATCTTCGGTATTGAAACTGTTCTGTGCGTTTATGACAAAATCGTTGGAATCCATGGAATTTTCTCCTTTTCAGCTGAATAAATCATTTTTTGTATCAATATAACATAATTGTCTGATTTTTCAATGCAGAAAAAAGATTAAAATCAAATTTTTTGCATTTTTATTTCCAGAGTATGTTTTTTATTGCACGCTTCATGGTCATCGAAAATATCCAGAATGCGGTTATGCCCCATAAAACATACAGTTGCGTCATTATTGATAATATACTGCTGGTTAATGATTTCGCCATCAGTTGAAATCACTTCCAATGGAATATATTTTTCGTTGCCGCAATCAAGCGACATATAACATAGTCCCTGTCCGCCGAAGCCGCTTGATTCGATTTTTACAGTATCAAATTTCATATCTTCCGACAGCAGAAAAGTGCGGAAAAAAAGATTATTGGTTCCGCATTTGAAACAGCCGTTTGCGATTTGCTGATATTCGCCGTTGATTTTGGCATAAATTGTTGTCCGCTGGGCCCCGTGAGTATCATTGAGGAAGAAAAGGACTTTTAATTGTGTTGAATTCTGCAGTTTGTTCCAGGTGTTGCGGACGGCATTTTCCCAGTTGATGAATAATGTTTCCATCCGTTTTTCATCTCCCGGACGGCGGTATTTTCTGCATTTTGCGAGTTGTTTTTCTTTGATGCTGAAAAGTTTTTCAAGCAATTTAGCAGGATTTTCAAATTTTTTGTAATTGATAATGTCAAAGAAGTGCTGAATGGTTTCAAGTTTCAGGATTTTCAAATCAAGATTGTCCAGCAAATCTGCAAGAATAAGTTCGGAAAATTCATCTTTTGTCCTGTGGATATATGCTCCGAGTGTATTTCTCTGCAGTTTGACTGCCGGCAGCAGAAATGAGTCAAGTCCGGTGAAGGCATGAGTCAGAAGATCGCCTTCAGACAGAGTAATTTGCTGCTGCATACGGTAAATACTGTTCTGACTGCCTTGCAATGCGTCGGAAAAAGTTTTATCTTCAATACCGAAAACCTCTTTGGCAATATCTCGGAATGCTCCGCTGCTGTTATTGCTGCGGCGGCTCCACATACGGCCGGCGAGGGCGATATTGGGCATTGAATGATAGAGCAGAGTCTGAGCTTTTTCCCATGTTGTCAGCAATCCTCCGAGCGGTTTGGCATTGTCATTGTATCTGGTTATTGATTCAATATTGCTCCAGGTGTAGTCTGCAGGTGCAAAAATGTAATCAAAACCGAGTTTATCATACGTTTTGAGCAAATCGCAGAACTTGAAGTTGGAGAAATGCCCCTGATAAGCAGTAACATTTTCCTGATACTGCCAGTTGACCATGATTATATCACGCGGCATCTCCGGCAGTATCTGCGGATAAAATTCAAACATATCATCCCAGATCATCATTTTTTTGTTGAGTTTGCCGCTGATAATGCTGTTGCAGAAAATAAAATGTCCGGCAAAAATTTCTGCCGCACTCTCCTGCCGTTCACGGCAACGCGGACAGAATTTCATATCCCATACTTCATCGCCTCCGGCATGGATATAAGATGACGGAAAAATTTCTGCGGCTTCAGTAAAATAACTTTCAAGCAGTTTGCGTACTTCAGGATGCGACGGACATAAATCGTTGCAGTTGTGAACGTTGAATCTGCCTTGCAAATCGGGATAAAGTTCAGCGAGATGTGCAAATTTTTCATGTGACAGCAAGAGTTCAGAGTGACCGAGTCCCGCCAGTCCGGGAATGATTTCAATATTATGTTCTGAACCATAGGCAACAAGTTCTTTCAATTCATCTTTGGTATAACCCTTGCCTTCTCCAATATCGACAGTATTGCACCGTATCCGCCACTCAAGATAGAGGAAGATTGCATTAAAGCCGTTCTGAGCGGCAAAGGTAATGTACTTTTTTATGAAATCCAAAGTTTCCATTTGGCGTGCCAGATCGAGCTGTACAGCTCTTATTGCCAATTTATCAGTCATAAAATCTCCTGTTTGTCATCGTTTAAGATATTTCCACATCTTTTCAAGGTCGATTATTCTGCACTATTGGCGGAACGGTCAAATGCAAGAAATAATGCAGACCACAGAATCAGATTGTCAGAATTCTGTTTGAAGTTTGTCTTCGAGGAAAAGACAGATGTCTTCAAAGGCGGCTTTCTGCATTTTGCGGGTAAGTTCATACATAAATCCGTGTTCAACACGGTCATACATTTTCCAGTGACTGTTGATTCCCATTTCGCGGTGCTGCAAAGCGATTTCTTTATTCAAACGCGGATCGAAAAGATGTTCGTATTCTGCTTCGACATAGAAAACTTCGGGATTATCTTTACGGACAAGATTTTTCAGGGAAAGCCTTTCATATCTTGATGGATCTTTGTCATAAGGAGCCCCTGCAATGCCCTGCATGGTTGCCCAGAATTGCGGCATCATTCCCTCAAAGTGCAGAAAATCATACGGAGTTGCCAAAAGCATTGCCTTAACCGGACGGATTTCCGGATACTGAAGTTTTGAAACATCTTCTCCGAGTTCTCCCGGTTTTGCAAACGCGACCAGAGATGAAAGATGTGCACCTGCAGAACTGCCCCAGGTGGCGATTTTCGGATTTTCAATACCGCGTTCTTCCAAAATTCCGACAAATTTATCGTATGCTTCACGGATGTCGCTTATCTGCTCAAACGCATCTTTTGCATTCAATCTGTAATCAGTACTGGCACAAATGTAGCCTCTGCGGCACAATTCATCCATAATAATATGATAAATATCTCTTGAACCGGCACGCCAGCCGCCGCCATGTACAAAAAATATTGCAATATCACGGGCAGGTGCATTTTCTGCAGGTTCAAAAATATCAAAAACACGTCCCTTTTGAATCGGGTCATCAAGATAGTAACTTGTAAATTTCATAAAAAACCTCCATTGATTTTACATTGCTGTAATATAATACAATAAGTTGTGTTTTGCAAGTTATTATTAAAAAATTAAGACTGCTGCATACCTTTTACGGTGGTTGCAGCAGTCTGTATTTTTTTGAGTTTTTCAGATGAGTGTTGAGCGGAGGCAAAGAAAATGAAAGATTTTTTCTTTAAGCCTCCGCAACAGCTTAAAAATTACTCATCGATTTCGCCGTCTTCCAGACCGAGGGGGAGAGGAGCGGGGCGTTCGCAAGTGGTGGTAAGTTCGACTTTTGCTCCGGTTTTGCTTGATTTATCGAAAGCGAGCATAAGTTCGAGAACGTGCAATGCGAGACTGCCGCTGGCACGGTGGGGGCGGTTATTGGTGATAGCCATAGCCATATCGGAAGCACCGATGCTGCGGCTGTTTGAACAGTACCCGAAGGGGATGGGAACTTCACGGAATCCGGTCGGTTCTTCAGCCCACTGCCATTCGCGGCGGTAAACTTTGACGGGGCCGCCGAAAGTGTTGGGATCGGGAACGATCATGGAACCTTCGCTGCCGTAAAGTTCGATGGGGTTGTGGTTGTGCTGATAGACGTCAAAACTGCTGAGCATGGTGATAACTGCTCCGGAGTGGAATTCGATGACACCGGTCAGGTGAGTAGTGACGTTGACGGGGTAGCGGTCAAAGGGTTTGTATTGAGACTGATACTGTTCTGCAACTTCTGCACCGTAAGTACGGTAATCAAAACCTTTGGTGGTGACAGCGGTGACGCTTTTTGCGGGACCGAGCATATTGACGAGAGTTGTGCAGTAGTAGGGACCGAGGTCGAGCATCGGACCTGCACCGTAGTCATAGAAGAAGGGAGCCTGACCCCATTTTTCGGGACCGCGGCCGGCAACGATGGCAGTACCGGAGAGGACTTTGCCGATCCAGCCGTCATCGAGGAGTTTGCGTGCAGTCTGCTGACCGCCGCCGAGGAAAGTATCGGGGGCACAACCGACGCGGAGACCTTTTGCCTGAGCGAGGTCTCTGACTTTGAGAGCGTCCTCCATATCTACGCCGAAGGGTTTTTCGGAGTAGGTATGTTTATCGGCTTGCAAAGCACCGAGGGCGATTTCGGTGTGAACTTTCGGGGGGGTGAGGTTGACAACGAGTTCGATTTCGGGGCTGTTGAAAATCTCATCGTTGGTCATCTGTTTGATATTGTAAGTTTCAGCTTTGGCCTTTGAGCGTTCGGGGATGATGTCGGAGCAGCCGACGATTTCGATATTGCGGAAGCGTTTGGCGGCGTTGAAGTAAGTATCACTGATCATGCCGCATCCGATGACGCCGATTTTAGTTTTTTTCATGATAAGATTCCTTATTGTTATTTGTTGCCTTCAGCGAAACCGTTGGAGGTCATGTAGTCATAACTCTGCTGGAGAGCGGAATGCATTTCTTCATTGCAGAAGTCGAGTTCAACGACGACAGTTTTGACCTGTTCGGGCATTGCGGCGATGAGCTGGGGAATGGGGAGGGTTCCTTTGCCGAGGGGAGTAAGTTCGACATGACGTTCGAGGATACCGTTGACCATGGTGTTGCCTTCGACTTTCTGTTCAGCGAAGCCGTCTTTGATATGGAGATAAATGGTATCATCGGCGAAAATTTTGAGCATTTCGACAGCGTCTTCGGTACCGAGGTTGGTTGACCAGAAAGAGTCGATTTCAAATTTGATGCCGGGGCAGAGTTCGCGGTAAATCTCATATTTGAGTTTGCCGTCGATGCGGGCGAATTCAAAGTCGTGGTTGTGCTGGAAGAGTTCAAAACCGTTGCGGTTGAGGATTTCTTTCATATACATAGTTGTTTCAGCGGTACGTTTGATGGCGTCCATATCTTCAAAATCGGGAGCCTGATAACCGCAGACGATTTCCTTGAGGCCGGCGTCATGGGCAATATCCATGACTTCGCCGAGATTGTGGGGACGGGCCCAGGGGGAGTGTGATGAATACATTTCCAGACCGAGGTCATCGAGGACTTTGCGGAATTCAGAGGGGCGGATATTCCAGAAACCGGCAGGTTCAACGCCTTTGTAGCCGACATCGGCGACGAATTTGAGTTCTTTCCAGAAATCTTTGGCTGCGAATTCACGCAGACTGTAAAGTTGAACGGACAATGGTTTTTTCATTTTTCTGTTCCTTTTCTTGTAAAGTTTAATTGACATTCCGTATCTACGGAGTTATATTGTATATACAGTTAATTTACACATAACAGGAACTTTTTCAATAGCATAAACAAAACTTTTATTGATAATTTGTACTTTTTTAATGACATTATATACAAAATGGAGATTTTGCTATGGAATTTGCGGAAAATATTTTAAGTCTGGATAATCTGTCGTTGTATTCCGCTCCGGCTGATGTTTCGCCGATGCCGTACAAAATACCGGAGCATTACAATCTGGTGGAACTTCTGACTGACGGAGTGGTTTATTTTAAAAATAACAATAAGGTATCTGCCTATCGCAGAGGGTCTATTTTCTGGCACGTTCCCGGAGACTTGACTATCAGCGAGACAACGCGGGAGGAACCGTACAAATGTCTGGTTTTCCGTTTCAAGGTCAAAAATTCAAAACGTACCGCTCCCAGAGTCAGCTGCTGGCGGAGCAGTGAAGAGGCTTTGAATGAATTTATAATCCAATCACATAAAGCATTTTTCAGTTCCAGAAACAAACTTGCCCACGCTGCGGCGTTTGATGCGTATTGTGCCGCCGAACTTTTGAGTCACGCTCTCAAACTTAAAGATTTTCATGCATTGTCAGTAGTCAGTGAAAAGGCTCAGAATAATGAGATCATGCTGCGGAATGTTATTTTGTATATTGAAAAAAATATTGCCGCAGATTTGTCGGTTGATAAAATAGCCGCAGCTATGAATATACCCCGCAACCGTCTTTTCCGCATTTTCCGTGATGTCATGCAGAAAACTCCGCATGAATATGTTGTAGAGAAACGGCTTGATGTTGCCCGCCGCCGTCTTGAAAGCCGTCATGATACAATAAAAGAGATCGCTTCGTCATGCGGTTTTGAACATACAGAGGTTTTTCACCGTATCTTTTTGCAGAAATTCGGCGAATCTCCCGGTCAATACCGCAAAAATCACTTCCCGTATCATTCCGGATAATCAGAGAATGTAATCTGCAAGATTGCTGATGAGCGACTGCACCGCTTCCTGATTGAAGGATTTTGAGTTTACATTGATTTGCCATTGACCGGAGGGGGCGGTGTACGGATCGGTAAGTTGTTTGACACTGTCATAAATTGCAAGAATTACTTTGAAATTTCCGCCTTCCGGCAGGAGAAAGTTGTAAATCTGCTGAATTTTCTGCAGTGCCGCCAGCAAGCCGTTATTCAAATTTGCAAAAGAACCGCTCTCCTGTGCCGGGACCTGAAGCAGAAGTTCAAAAAGTCCGCTGCGGGAAAATTGCCACATTCTGAATTCATTGTCCGGCATTGCCCGCAGAGAAGTATTGGTAAAATAGGCACTTCTCACATCTCTTGAGGTCAGAAGATTGCCGGGAAGAAATTTCAATTCAGCGGCTTTGTTTACGGCTTCACGCAGTGTATCAAGAGTGAATTTCTGCTGGTCATAATTCCATCCCGGCCGTATCTGGAGTTCAATAACACTTGTCCCGAAGCCGTTCAAATTCTGCTTGCGGCGGACAAAATATCCTCTTGAATAGGCGGCATCATCTTCAAAATAACGGTCGCTGTCGTTGGTATCGAGCGGAATTTTTTCCTCTGAAAGAATGTCACGCAAAAGTTCCGCCAGCTGTGAACGCTGTTTCAGCAATGCTCGTTTGAAAAGACCGTGAAGTTCGATTGCTCTGCAGGCGGGACGGCTGGCGGCTTCCGAGGTGCGTATATAGAAAACTCCCTGCTGGAGTTCAGGAGCAACTCCGAGTGAACAGACGTGCGGCATGGTTTCAAACGGACGGACTTTGATGATTGCATATCTTTTGCCGTCCACCAGCGGGCGTTCTATGACAAAATCAACGGGAGGTTCAATGAGGTGATTTATGATAGGTCCGACATTTGACGGATCAAAAGAGTGAGCCTCTGCCGCATTCAGTCCGGTATAAACTGACGGATGTCCGCTGGCATCTTCTCCGACTCCGATGACGATGTGACCGCCGCCGCTGTTGGCAAGTGCCGCCATGTGGCGTGCGATTTTTGCCTGTCCGGGTTTGCCGATACTGCGGAAATTCATAGGGCCTTTGTAATCAAGATGTTCTGATTCCACACCGCGTTTGACCAATTCTTCAAAAATGTCTGTATTTTCGTTCATAATAAATCTCCCTTACAAGAAGATATATGCAAAAATCAAAAAATCAAGAAAAAAATCTGTTATTTATTTGTAATATGATGTTTTTTTATGATCATCAGGAAATATACACCTGTAACTGCCGCAATCAGCACCCATGAAATCGGATATGACCACAAAAGCATCGGCATTGTCGGTGACATTTTGAAAAAAGTGAAAACCCATGCTATACGGAAAACACACGCTCCCAATACCATTATTATTGACGGAGTTATGGAATATCCCATTCCCCGGATGCCGCCGATATAGACTTCCATCAATCCTCCCGCCCAGATAAATGGCAGAAGTATGTTGAATCGTGTGTATCCCCATTCAATAACTTCGGGATTTTTGTTGAAAATTGCCAGAGACTGTTCCTTGAAAATAAACAGCATAATTGTCATGAATACGGCAAATCCGACTGCCAGAAAAGAACAGTAATTAACACTGCGGGTGATTCTTTTGTACTGTTTGCCGCCGAGATTCTGGCTGACAAAACTTACCACTGATGTTCCAAGCGACATGAATGCAACAAAAAACAATCCTTCCCACTGCCACGCCGCAGTATTTCCGGCAATGGCATCAGTGCCGAACTTATTGATTGATGACTGAATGATGATGTTTGAAAAAGAAAAACACGCCCCCTGAATTCCGGTCGGAATGCCTATCCACATGATTTCCTTCAGATTTTTGCGTGTGATACGGAGATTTTTCCATGTAAAACGGCATCCTTCCTGCATTTTGTACATGACGTTCAACATCAGCCATACTGATACGGCTTGAGAAATAACGGTTGCGATTGCAACACCCGCCACATCCATTTTGCAGACGATGACGAAAAAGAGGTTCAGCAGAACATTTATTATGCCGCCGATTATCAGAAAATAAAACGGCCTTTGCGTATCTCCTGCCGCACGCAGAATGGCACTGCCGAAATTATAAAGCATAATTATCGGCATACCCGCAAAATATATCTGCATATACAATGTTGCCATATTCAGAATATCATCCGGAGTTCCCAGCAGCTTCAGGAAAAATTTTGAACATAGAATACCGAATAATGCAAGAAAAATTCCGCCAGCCAGCGAGATATATACTGATGTATGAACACTGCGGGAAACTTCTTTGCGGTTTTTTCCGCCGAGATAGCGTGCGACCATGACATTGGTTCCTACTGAAAGCCCGATGAAAACATTTATCATCAGCCATGTAAGAGAAGTTGTTGCCCCGACTGCAGCCAACGCTTTGTGCGAGGCAAAACGTCCGACGACCATTAAATCCGCCGCATGAAAAAATGTCTGCAGCAGTCCGGTTAAAACCAGCGGAATTGTGAAAACGATGATTTGTCTGCCCAACGGACCGTGACACATATCCATCTGGTATTTGCTTTTGATTTTGCCGTTATTCATGGTAAGTTTGAAATTTATTTCTCTTTTACTGCGGAAGTATTTGAGACATTATTTTTTGAAATCTTTTTTTGAAGTACGAAAAAGCAATACGTTCCTGCACAGACGGCAACTATTGCCCATGAAATCGGATAAGATGCCAGTAATACCCTGACTTCCGGATACATCCTGAAAATCGTTTCGTTCCAGATGATACGGTAGACACAAACTCCGAGAATCATGAATACTGTCGGGGCTATGGAATAACCGAGCCCACGCAATGCACTGATGAATATTTCCATGAAACTTGCAACCCACAGGAACGGCAGGACAATCGAAAAACGTATCAATCCGCCTTGGATTACCGCCGGATTGGTGTTGAAAAGCGACAGTGCTTCAGTTCTGAAAATGTACAGCAGCAGAACCAGCCCCACAGTTACTGCAGAACTTGCAAATGCACAGTATTTTATTGTCTGGCGGATGCGTTTGTATTGTTTGCCACCGAGATTTTGTCCGACAAAACTTATCACTGCCTGACCGAATGACGCGTTGGTGATAAAGAGGAAGGTTTCACATTGTGCCGCAACGGTATTGCCTGCGATTATGTCAGAACCGAATGAATTGAGTGAACTCTGGATCATGATATTGGCAATGGAGAAGCATGATCCCTGAAAACCTGCAGGGACTCCGATCCACATGATTTCTTTCAAATTTTTCCAGTGAATACGGAGATTTTTCCAACGGAAGCGGCATCCTTCGCCCATTTTGCTCATTGCCTGCAGTATCAGAAGGGCTGAAACGCCCTGTGAAATAACTGTTGCTATCGCCACCCCCTCGACATCCATTTTGCATACAATAACAAAAAACATATTGAGCAGTACATTGATTATTCCGCCGATAAGCAGAAAGTAAAACGGCCTTTTGGTATCTCCTGCCGCACGCATGACGCCGTTGCCGAAATTGTACAGCATTACAAGCGGCATACCCGCAAAATATATCTGCATATACAATGTTGCCATATTCAGAATATCTGACGGCGTATTCATGAGCGTCAGAAAATATTTTGAAAAAAATATGCCGATAATTGCCGCAAAAGCTCCGCATGACAGAGAAAATGCAATTGAGGTATGCAGTGTTCTTGAAGTCTGTTTGCGGTCTTTTGCTCCGATATATCTGGCTGTCAGAACATTTGTTCCGACAGACATTCCGAGAAATACTCCGATTATCAAATGAGTCAGGCTGGTTGTCGCTCCGACTGCCGCAAGTGCTTTATGCGAAGCAAAACGTCCGACAATTATCAGATCGGACAGGTGAAAAAACAACTGCAAAGTTCCTGCAAATATCAAAGGAATGGTAAAAGTGATTATCTGTTTCATCAGTGGACCGCGGCACATATCCATCTGATATTTATTTTTTGAATTTACAGCAGCCATTTTTATACCTTTTTGATAACGTTATTTTTCGGATATTTGTGCAATACTTTCTGCAAAAGCAGTCCTCCTGCAACAGAAACCAGTACCCATGAAATCGGGAATGACGCAATCAGAACATTTAATGAATGGAAATATCTGAATACTGTTTCTATCCATACGATACGGTAAATACAGACCCCGAAAATCATAATCACCATCGGACTTACTGAATAACCGAGTCCGCGTAAGGCTCCGGTTTCAATTTCCATCAATGCACACGCCCATTGCAGCGGCAGACAGAGTGCAAAACGGATAAATCCGTATTGTATAACTCCCGGATCTGCATTGAAAAGTGCCAGCAGCGGCTTGTGAAATATAAAAAGTACAGCACTGATGGTGATATTTACTGTGACAGTGAAAATAATACCGTAACGGATGCTCTGGCGGATTCTTTTGTATTGTTCTCCACCGAGATTCTGACTGACAAAACTTACCATCGTATGACCGAGTGCCGCCGAAGTTGTAAACAGAAATCCTTCCCATTGGCACGCTGCAGTATTGCCCGCTATTGCCATTGAACCGAAACTGTTGAGTGATGACTGTATCAGAATGTTTGCAATGGAGAAGCATGAACCCTGAAATCCGGCGGGGATGCCGATACGCATTATTTCTTTGAGGTTGGGCCATGAAAATCTGACTTTTTTCCAATTCAGACGGCAGCCGTCGGTCATATTCCGCATCGCCTGCAGAATCATGATGGATGAGAAAAAATAAGACATGATGGTTGCAATCGCCACTCCGGCAACATCCATTTTGCAGACGATAACGAAAAACAGGTTCAGCAGAACATTTATTATGCCGCCGATAACAAGAAAATAGAGCGGCCTCCTGGTATCTCCCGCCGCACGCAGGATTGAACCTCCGAAATTATACAGCATAACTGCAGGCATTCCGGAAAAATATATCCGCATATAGGTCGTTGACATTCCGATAACATCATCCGGTGTATCCATCCAACGCAGAAATACCGGTGCAAAAATCAATCCGGTTATGCCGATGACGATTCCTCCTGCAATGGCTGTTGCAATCGCGGTATGCACTGAACGTGATACCTGTTTACGGTTTTTCGCTCCGAGATAACGTGCGACCATGACGTTTGTGCCGACAGCAAGCCCCAGCATAATGTTGATCATCAGCATTGACAGAGAACCGGTTGAGCCGACGGCGGCAAGGGCCTGATGTGATGCAAAACGTCCGACGACCATCAAGTCGGCGGCATTGAAGAATATCTGCAGCAAGCCTGTAAAGACATAAGGAACGGCAAAGATTACAATCTGTTTCATCAACGGACCTTTGCACATATCCATTTGATATTTGTTTTTTCCGGCATTGACAGCCATTGTATTGCCCCCCGAGAAGTATGAATTTTACAATAAAGTGTAATATACATCTTCAACGGGAAAAAACAATGATAATCAAATAAAATTCAGTAAAAAATTTTGTGATTATGTTTTATTTTTGCAGTGTTCCCGAAGGAGACTGTTTTCAAGAGTTTGCAATTCGGGCGAAAGCGTGTACATCATCGGCATTGGCAGTGCCGATTTCAAGGACAAAATTCTGCATATTGTATTTGAGAAAGATTTTCAGAGCCTTCTGCCAATTCATTTTTGAGGGAGTGACCAGCCGCTGATGTCCGTCACGTATTTCTTTTTTGGGCGTTTCTGCAGTCATCAATGAGTTGTGAAAGTGTATCATCTGCACGTCAAGATTCTGCATACCGAACTCAAGTTCAGCAAAAAAATCAAAATCAAACAGCAACGAAGATGAGTATAAATGTCCGATGTCGATACATACCGGATGTTCCAGAAATGCCATTTGTGCAAGTTTCATATTTGAATAGCCGTAAATCGGCATATCATTTTCAATGCAGAAAAGCAGATCGGGATAGCGGCGGCGTAATTCAGCCAGATTTTTTTTGAGAATATGCTGTCTTGTCCTGTATTCTTCAAGATGGCTGAAATCCACATTAAGCCATGAATCTTCCAGCAGAAACTCGTCACGGCAGCTTTTTTTCAGCGTTATGCGGTAATCATCCTGACAACGCATCCTGGGGATAAGGTCGTCACACATTGAAAATCCGTGAAAAACACTGCGTTTTATATTGTTTTGCCGCATAAAATCTGCATTTTTGTCAAATGCATCGAAAATAATATCCAGATTTTTTTCCGTTGCCAGATTCAAACTGTAATCTCCGACAATCGGAGCGTGGGCAGACATCGGCAGTCCGCAGTCAATTATTTTCTGCAATGTTTGCTGTGAGACGGTATTGTGCAGTTGAACCGAGGGGATGAATCCGTATTGATGACAGGCGGCGGCAAAATCCTGCAGAATTTTGACACCGCCTTCATTTTCGGCAACGGCACTGCTTATTTCCAGAGTCAGTGCCATTTTATTTGAAAAGTTCCTGAAATTCTTCAAGTGAGACCTGACGGCCGTAGGGGGAGAGTTCGAATGCTTCGGCGTATTGAACTTTTTCGCCGGCCTCTTTACCGTAGAGCTGAATTAGTTTTTCTCTGTAGTCGTCTGCTATAATGGTATTTCTGAAGCCTCTGAATTTTTTGAGAAATTCACGGCGTTCGGGCCACGGTTTGTTGACTATTTCCGGATCAAAGTCTGCAAATTTGTCACAATGGGGCAGCCATTCATAGAGCTGTGAAACGTGGCAGTCGAGCATTTTGAGTTTTGTTTCCATGGTGTGATCGATGGCACAAACGGCATCGGCACGGAACGGACGCGGATCTTTGAAACGGTCCCAGGGATGGGCGAAAATCACATTTTTCGGCGGGATCGGAGTATCATTGCAATACAATGGAACTATGACCAGATATGCACAATCAAGCACCAGTTGAGCCACTGCACGGTGATCAACATGATAATCGCAGAGACGGTGGGAAATCACAACATCCGGAGCAAAATTACGGATGGCACGCATAATGCGGCCGCGTGCTTCCAGAGTGACTTCCAGTTCGCAGTCGGAGTAATCAAATACCTCATATTCTGCAATTCCTGCGAGTTTGGCTGAGGCTTGAGTTTCAAGGTAACGTCTGGCGGCAAGATCTTTGCGTGCCATACTGTAATGTCCCCCGTTACCGTTGCATACGGAGATGAATTTTACTGTTGCTCCCTGCTGAGCCAGATGGACGGCTGTACCGCCGAATTCAAATTCAGGATCATCGGGATGTGCTCCAATAAAGAGAAAACGTAAATTTTTTTTCATAATAAGTCTCCTTGATTTTATCTTATGATTGCCGCACCGAGAAGAGCGATAATAACCTCATTGGCAACGCCTTCGATGATGAATTTTTTAAGTTCACGGTTTTTGTCAAGTTTGAGTCTGACGACGGTTCCGTGGTTGCCTTTGAACCAGTAGAAAGTTTCAAACTGCTGCTGGATGGCGGGAACGATGAAGTCGTCGAAATTCAGCGGAGTTATCAGTTGACAGACGCTTTCGGTATTATCCTGATAAATAGCACTAATGCGGGCGTTTTCAACGTAACTCTGCATTGCATTGGTTGCTCCGAAAACGAAAAGGACAAGTTCTGACGCTTTGCCGTTCAAAGGAATTTCCATGGCAGTCGGAAAATTGTCCCAGATCGAAACGCAGGCACAATTATATCCTGCTGCCGGAGTCGGGAATGACCAGTTCGAGCCGAATTTGAAAATGCCGTCCGGTGCATTGCGGAGTGCATCGTCATTGATGACGAGTTCATTATGTCCGAATTGATTCCATTCCCAGGCGTAGCGGCCGTTGATTCTGGCTCCGATAGAGTATCCGGATGGGCGTGGCGACATGAATTTCTGATTGAAAATTTCTGTCATGGAGGCATTGAAAAATTTATCAAGAGTGATATTTTCAAATGCGGTTGGAACTTTTTCCGCGGCAGGACGTTCTTTGATTTTTGTCTGCAGTTCGGGGAGGGGACCGCAGGAACTTTCAACAAGCTGATAAGAGATTGTCAATGTTCCTTTGCCATGCCAGAGTATTTCGGTTATCGGAATACCGGCAAAACTGATATTTTTTATCTGGCAGTCAGGGGGGCTGACATTTGAGATATTGATTTTGCCGGGGATGGAAATTTTCTTGTTTTCTGCAAGTTCAGTTGAAACTGCAAGAGTTATGATATTATTCAAACTGCTGTATTTTATTTCAAGGTCGGCAAGTTTAAGTTCTGCTTTATCCCATTTTTCAGGCAGCTGCGGAGCAATTTCAATGAGGTCATCCAGACGTTTGAAGGTCACACCCCACAAGCCTTCGACCAGCAGACGCAGATAGGTGCCTGTGACGTCGGTGAAGTCCCAGTCGCCGTAATCATTGCTTGCATGAGCTGAAAGAACGTGAGAAATACCGCCGGGAGAAAGACTCAATGCAAAAGCATCCAGCAGACCGTCGAGTATCTGCAGCCCTTCTGTTTTGCGGAAATTTTTGAAATAAGCCAGTGCCAGTGCCGCATTTTCAGCGGTAAAAAGACCGCAGGTGGAGTATTTTTTCGGCAGCCAGTTTGAGGAGTATGAAATTCTGCCTTTGCGGTTGAAAGTTTGAATGCTGCGGATGTTTTTTTCGGTATATCTGAGTGAACTTGCCATGCGTTCAATCGGGGCGAACCCACTCTCTGATGCAAGGTAAATCGTGGAAAGTTCAGGGGATGGATGAATAAGTTTATTTCCGACTCTGTCGATATATTCCGCATAAACTCCTTCTTTTTCAAGATAGAGTTTTTCATTTACTGCTTTTTCGATTTTTTCTGCACGTTTTTTGAAAACTTCTGCATCAAAGCCGAGTTTTCCCGCCAGTTTTGCCATAACTTTGTTGGCACGGTAATTGTAGGCGCTTGACTGGGTACAGCCGCCGCCGTTGTAAACATGACCGTCGGAAATCCAGGTGTTGAGAAAACTCTGGTAAAGTCCGTCATTGTTGTAATCAAAAATGCGTTCTTCCCATGCAAGCATTTTGGACATGGCATCAAAAATTTCTCTGCCAAGTTCAAGGTCATTGCTCCGTTCAATATAATGCAGTATCATATCAGTTGCAACCTGCTGCATATCATAAATGTCTTCTTTGTAGAGCATGGCGGTAAGTTTGCCGTGGGAATTTTGTATGTGATGATATTGTGTGCCTTCGTGGTCGAGGTCAGGACGGTCGGCTCCGTCATACCAGACTTTTTCTTCGCCATTGACGGGGACTTGAGTAGCCAGATGTGCACGGGTGGCGGAACGGACTCTGTCGTTCCAGTTTGCAAGTATGCCTCCGTACCATCCACGCCAGCCGAGAAACGGTGCATGATACCCGATCGCTCCGTGAAAAAATGTCGGAGTGTGATATGCCGCATCCAATGCAATTTGCTGGTCGATGACTGTCGAATCGAGCCGTTTGTCGGGGGTTGACATTATGATTCCGGAGGATTTTTTTCTGATTTCTCTGATAATTTCCTGACGGGGATCATTTTCAAGATAGTCTTTAAGGATTTCCGGAGTGCTGTCGCAGAGGACGACGATATAACCTTTGAGGCGTTCGCCGGGCATAAGTTGTCTGGTCATTTTCAAAACAGATTTTGTTCCGTCATGTTCAGCGAATGCCATTGAGAGGCTGTTTTCTGTAAAAGTTCCGGCTCCGTCAACGGTGATTGCGGCACCGAAATTATTTCCGGCAATGATTTCCGCATCCGGATTTTTGCGGGAAATTCTGCCGTAAAAACCGCATATTTCAGCCAGAGAATCATCACAGTCGCTCAAATTCGGGTCACGCACTGTGCTGTCAGGCGGATCAAAACGTCCGATATAGTCGGTCATGCCGCCGAGAACTGCACCGAAATTCACCTGAGCATCGGCAATTATATCATAATAAACCAGATAGCCGTCATCTTTCTGGAGCGGGTAAATTTCGATTTTGGTTTCTGCTTCGGGGAAATAATCTGAATAATGACCGACCTGATAACTCATATAGCCGTGGTGCCATGTCGTTACAATATCATCGGATTCATGAAAATAGCGTGAATATTTATCCGGATCGCAGAAGGGGACTCCGGGAGTCAGAAAAAGACCGCTTTTCAAGACACCGCGTTTTGCCTGATAACACCAGTTGTTTTTGAGACAGTCGCTGGCTGCCCCCATGAAAACAGGGGAGTCTCCGGCAAAAGTGAAAAATTTGCCGTAATTTTCTTCATCTCTTGAGTGACCTCCGTACAGTACGCGGTTGAAACGGGTCAGTGACCCGAATTTGCAGAGGTCGCCGTTGTCATCAATGTTGTAACGTGCAAGTTTTTCCATTATGCTTTTTCCAGTTTGAGGTTGAAGAAGTCAATTGCGTTGTTGCGGCAGATTTTTTTCCAGACGCTGTCGGGAAGTTTGCCGCTGTCATGCATTTTGTCAAACCAGAGTTTGCCCCGGAAATTGGCTTCGACTTCGCTGTTGCAGCAGTCTGTTCCGAAAAAGAGTTTATCCTGAAATTCAGTCAGAAATTCGACCGCATAATCTTCATCTCGGCTCAACATTGAATATGCATCTGAAAGTTCTCCGTAAAGATTCTGGAAATCCCGCAAAAGTTCCTGTGCCGCACCTTCTTCTGTGATTTTGCCGCTTGCTGACGGTGAACCGTATTGGAAGCCGTCATTGCGGAATACAGGTTTGTTTCTTGCAGGACGGCGGTATGTGGTGTATTCAGCCCAGAACATCGGACCGTGGGCGATGAATTTCAGATCGGGAAATCTCTGCAGTGTGTGTTCCAGATAGGGCAGTCCCGGCAGGTCAAAAAGTCCGAAGTCTCCGTCCGGACGGTCGGAACCGTCTGTAGTTACCGGCAGTCCGACTTTTTCGGCACAGCGGAAAAGATTCTGAACTTTTTCATCATTCATCGGCATATTGGGCATGATTTCACCGACACCGATACAGCCGCGGTCTTTGTAATACTGCAGCACGGTGTCAAGAGGGGCATCGGCACGGTTTATCAAGGCACGGGGGTCGATATTGCAGAAGGGGATAAGGCGTCCGGGATATTGTTCCGCCATATCCAGAATATCTTCATTTGCCTGCGGGAGATAGATTTCTGAATTGACGACAGGGAGGATGAAACCTGCTTCGATGCCGTATTTGTCGTAGCGTTCAATCAATTCTTCAGCGGAGCAGAATTTTGTTACAAAGGGGATTGGTTTGCGGTAAGCGTGAGCATGAATGTCAATATATTTCATTATTCAGTTCCTTTAGTTTAATATTTTATATCTGATAATCTCTTTTTCCGAAAATGGCACTGCCGATACGGACAATGGTACTGCCCTGAGAAATGGCTTCGGTATAATCGCCGCTCATACCCATAGAAAGTTCAGTCATATTCAGTTTGAATTTTGTATTGGCATAATCCAGTAAATCGTGCAGTTTTTTGAAGGCGGCACTGTTTTGTTCTGCAGTTCCTCCGAGCGGAGCCATGCCCATAATGCCGCATACAGTGCAATATTCACTGCATTTTTCCGCCCGTTCAAAAAGTTCATCTGCAAGGTTGATGCCTGCTCCGGTTTTTGAATCTTCTCCTTCGGGTTTGAATTCGATGAAGCATTTTACATGATGTTGAAATTCTGCGGCGGCACGGTCGATTTTATCCAGCAGAGAGACGGAATCGACGGAGTGTATGGCATACGCCAGCGGTACAACTTTGCGTACTTTATTGGATTGCAGATGACCGATAAAGTGCCATTTGATATCGGACGGCAGTTCGTGAGATTTGGGGTCGAGTTCCTGCAGGCGGTTTTCTGCAAAATGGCGTACTCCATAGTCGTAAAGGATTTTTATATCGGAGGCGGGAAAAGTTTTGCTGACCGGCAGCAAAAAAGTTCTGCCTGCTGATTTTTTTTGAATATCGGCGAGGAGAGTTTCGTAGTTCCGGATTATTTCATTCATTTTCAATTCTCTTTTTTGGCGACTTTGACAAAATGTTCGGGCAGTTTGGCAGTTATTTTGGTGTTGGGGGCAAGTGTTTCTGTGACCCAGACGTTGCCGCCGATGATGGAGTGTGAACCAATGGTTATATCTCCGAGAACGGTTGCTCCGGCATAAATAATGACATCATTTTCAATAGTCGGATGGCGTTTTTGGCCTTTGATAAGCATACCGCAGGCATCTTTGGGGAAACTCAAAGCTCCGAGCGTAACCCCCTGATAAATTCTTACATTGTCGCCGATAATGGCGGTTTCTCCGACAACAACACCGGTTCCGTGGTCGATGAAAACACCTTTGCCGAGAGTCGCTCCCGGATGGATGTCAATTCCGGTCATGCTGTGGGCATATTCAGTCATCATGCGGGGGAGAAGCGGAATTTTTTTGAGATAAAGCAGATGTGCAAAACGCTGGATGGTAATGGTTTTGATACATGGATAACTCAAAATGATTTCGTCAAAACTCATGGCAGCGGGATCACCGGCAAAAGCGGCTTTGATGTCGTCCTTTAAAATTTCACGGATGGATGGAATGCTGTTTAGTACATCTTTGACGGCTTCACCTGACTGTTCGGCGATATTGCAGGAGCTGCAGTTGTTGCCGCAGCGGTGTTTGAGAACGCGGCAAATCTGGTCAAAGAGAGCTGATTCAAGTTTTTCGAGATTGTGTCGGAGGTTGCGGCGGAGTTCGCTGATATGAAAAAGTTCGTCGTCGTAACCGGGGAACACCAGTTCGAGCATCAGATTTATCATATCGAATATTTCCGAACGGCGGGGCAGGTTGCCTCCTTCGAGATAATTGACACCGATATTGTCTTCGAAAGTTGTTTCCAGAGTATCGAGGAGTTTATTCTGTTCGTCGTCATTTAAAACGGCACGGTTTTTGCGGCAGAGAGTATTATTCATAAAAAATCCTTATTCAGCATTTTGTATTTGTTCACGCATTTTTTCAAGTTCAGTTTTGAAGGCGACAACGAGCGGAGAGATGTCGCAGCTGCCTGATTTGTTGCCGAGAGTATTTATCTCGCGGAACATCTCCTGAATCAGAAAATCCAGACTGCGGCCCGCATCGGAAGCATCATTGGAGAGGAATTTGTCAAACTGGACAAAGTGGCTTTTGAGACGGGTTATTTCTTCGGAAACGTCGCCTTTGTCGGCATAAAAGATTATTTCTTTTTGCAGTCTTTCGTCATTGAGGTCGATATTGAGACCGGATTCCTGACAGCGGTCGAGAAGTTTCTGTTTGATGTTCCGGTTTATTTCAGCAGTAAACGGAATGATTTTGTCCAGCAGAGATTTCAGATAATCAAGTCTTGAACGCAAATCTTTTTCGAGTGCACTGCCTTCGGTTTTTCTCATGGTATTGAACTGTTGGAGAGCACTGTCAAGAGATTGAAGTATTCTGCTGACGAGTTCGGGATTTTCGGTATCGATTTCGGGAGCATTTATAACGCCCGGGATGTTGAAAAAAGAGTTTATACTGCAAACACTGTCTGCAAGTTCGGGATGTCTTTTTTTGAGAGTAAGAGCTGCAGTTACAAGTTCATCCAGCAATTCATGATTGACAGTTACGGAGTTTGTTTTTTCAGCGGGATCGGGGGTGAAAGTCCCTTTGATATTGACCATGCCGCGGCTGATGCGGCCTTTGAGGAAAGTGCGTATTTCTGTTTCAAGAGCGGTAAATTCGCGGGGGAGATTTATACGCACTTCGAGTTGTTTGCGGTTGACGGAAGAGATTTCAAAGTTCCATTTTGTTGCGGCGAAAACTTCCGGTGAAGTTTTGCCGAATCCGGTCATGCTGTAAATCATTTGTCACGTTCCTTGATATTTTCTGCAGGTTCGAGTTCGGGGGGAGCGGGAAGTTCGTCAACGATTTTTTCTTCTTTGGCGATATTTTTGTCAAGTTCGCTGTCGAAATCGGAGTCTGCGGCATTTTTATTTGAAAGTTTTTTATCTTTGACTTCAGTTTTTTCCGGGACAGGAACAGGAATTTTTTCAGCCGGAGCTTTTTCAACTTTCTTCACTTCAGTTTTTTTAGTCGCGGGTTCAGTTTTTTCTTTTTCGGGAGAAGTGATGAATTTGTATGGTTCAAGGAGTGATTTTTTCACATCTTCAGCGGGGAGGATTGCCCCTGAGACGGCTTTGAAGTCTGCCAGATTTTTTGCGGCGTTGCCGATGACGGCGACTTTGTTTGCGGGATTGGATTTGAGATTCCATACAAAAGTGACCTGCAGTTGATTTTTTGCGGGCATAAGTTCTTTTTCAACTTCAAATTTGCTGAAATTCACTTCAGGTTCACGGAAACGCAAATCATTGTAATCTTCAACACTCAATGTGCTGAAAAGATTTCCTATGATGTATGCACGTGCGTGTTTGAGGGCCTCTTTGTATTTTGTGTCTTCGGGGTGGAATTTGCGGATGAAAATTCTTTCAGGAGTAAAATCACGCATGGTGGATGAAGATGCTCCCCAGACTGAATAGAATACGTCCTGCCCCGGTATGTGCCAGACGATCTGAATCTGATTCATATCGCTTGTAATGCGTGAGTTTGCAAGCGAGTCTGTGCCGCCGATGATATTGTTGTGGAGAATCACGGGCTTGTTGTAACGGATGTATGAACTTTCTTCATAAGAGAGCTGCGGAGATTTTTTGAGCAGGAAATTTCTTGCTGCCTGCACTGCCTGATCCTGATAATATTCCGGAGTACGGCATCCGCAGAGAATGGCAGTCAGAGCTAAAACGGAAAGAAAATGTTTTTTCATTGTTGTATCCTTAAAGTTAATTATATATAAAAATGTGTTTTCATATACGATAATGCTTTTTGTGATTTATTCAAGTTGATAATTTGATTTTTCCTGCAAATAGAGTTATATTTTTGTATGAAAGGAAAAAAATATGAAAATTGCGGTTTTCGGCGGTACATTTGATCCGGTGCATGAAGGACACGTCAGAATAGTCCGTGCCATTCTGGATGGCGGATATTCGGACCGTGTGCTGGTGCTTCCGGCATGGGAGCCGCCGCACAAAAACAGTGTACGGACAGCATATTGCCACCGTTTGAAAATGGCACAGCTTGCATTCAGAGATGTCGCAGGTGCAGAAGTTTCGGATATGGAATCAAAGTGGCAGTTCGTTCCGTCATACAGTATTCGTGTTTTGAGTGCTTTTCAGGAACTTTATCCGTCGGATA
This sequence comes from Lentisphaeria bacterium, assembly GCA_017502435.1. Classification (GTDB taxonomy): domain Bacteria; phylum Verrucomicrobiota; class Lentisphaeria; order Victivallales; family Victivallaceae; genus RGIG5270. The sequence goes on along the minus strand of JAFVUZ010000093.1, from coordinate 11,211 downwards.
CGATACAGATGGTAATCGGCGGAGACAGTTTGAAAAATTTTGCTTCATGGTACAAACCGCAGGAACTGGCGGAAAAGTTTGAATTTCTGATTTATCCAAGAAACGGAGAAGATTGCGATTTCGACAGTCTTGCGTCTGTTATCGGGGGAAATGCGGCGGAAAAAATGCGGAAAAATGTCATAAAAGCACCTTTTTTTGAAATATCTTCAACAATTTTAAGAAAAAAACTGGCAAATTCTGAAAATACCGCTAATTTTATATCAGAAACAGTTTTGAATTACATAAAAGAACAAAATTTATATTGAGGAAAATATGACTGAAGAAAATAAAAAAATCGTAACGCCCGCTGAACTGGCTGAATTCTGCCGCAACGAGGCCGATGAAAAACTGGCTGAAAATATCATCATGCTGGATGTTTCCGACCGTACCACAACTGCGGATTATTTTATTCTCTGCACCGCCAACTCCATGCCGCATATCAGTGCCATCGTCAATAATATTGAACGCCGCGTCCGTGAAGTTTTCGGCATCCGTCCGCTGCGTACCAACGGCGATGCATGGAGCAGCTGGATTCTGATTGATTTCGGTACAGTTATCATTCACGTTATGAGCGAAGAGTGCCGTGCCCATTACAATCTGGAAAATCTCTGGAGCAATATGCCGCGTCTGGATGATCTGGAGGATGCCGCACTCAAAGCAAATCTGAAAGGATAAGTATTTTGAACGGCGAGTTTCAATATGAAAAAGAGATAAGACTTGATGAAGAGCGGATCGCCCGTTACTTCGACAATATCCCTTTGTTTATTGATTTGCCGGGTGAAAATGAAGCAATTCTGGAGCGTATCGGCAAAGTCGGTAATGAAAAATTTCAGAAATGCAGTTCTATCGAACAGCTGCGTAATCTGTCGCAGATGTGGAATTTTGATGAAGCTGATGAGCCGGAAGATGACGGCGATCATACGGAAATATCTGCAGATTATGAACTGCCGGAACTGCTTGACAGAATCGCAGTATGGGGAGCGGAAAAATTTGCTTTGTGCGATGAATTTGAACTGAACTGCAAATATCTCGGCATTATTTGTCAGTGCGGCAAAACCATTGCCCGCGTCTCTGATATGCTGTTGTCTCCGGATGAAGATGTGAGTTTGAAAATTGCATTGGCAAAACGTTCTTTGCGTGATGTCAGCGACCTTGCAGGAATGATTATTGCTGTTGAAACTTCTGATGCTGAAGCAAAACTTGATATACTGCAGATAATCCGTAAAAAGGTGCTTGAAATACTTTTTGAGTTTGAAAAAAATTAAAATAAAGCGTTTTTTTGCAAAAAATTTCAAAAAAATATTTTCTTGTATTTGCGAAATAAAAAAAATATGCTAATTTATCATTAACCCATACAGAAAGGGAGGTGTTTTATGAAGTTGAAAGATCAAAAAAAATCAGTTATCCGTTTCAGAAATCAAAAAGGACAGGCTGTTGTCGAATATGTCATTATCATTGTCGTTGTTGCATTGGCGGCATTGCTCGTTCTGACTGCTTTCAGTGATCGTCTCCGCGGTATGATCGCCGGTGTTACCAATACTCTCGGCGGTGAGGCAGAGGCAAATGACGGCGACAGCCAGGAAATCCTCAAGGAACTCAAGTCTGACGGTATTGAAATGAAATGATTTCATACGTTTATGATAGAAAATAAACATCGCAAGGAGCGTAAGCTGTATATCTTTGATTATATGCTTACGCCCGACCGTTTGGAAAACAGTGCGATACTTTGTGAAGGCGGACAAATCCTTGCCATCGGCGGATTGTCTGCCTTTAACAAAGACAGCGTTATGACGGTTTATGCATTTGAAAATGCTTATGCCACCCCCGGTTTTGTAGATACTCATATCCACGGTGCGGGCGGCTTTGACTCTTCGTGTGTTGCTCAATCACCGAAAACTATTGAGGATATGAGTTTGCTGCTTGCCAGCAAGGGTGTAACATCTTTTGTCCCGACCATCGTTTCTGATGCTCCCGAAAGAATGCTGGCAAATCTGCAGACCCTCGCCGATGTGATGTGGAAGCCCATGCCGGGTGCGGAATGTGTCGGAATCAATATTGAGGGACCTTTTATCAACCGTAATAAATCCGGTGCCCAGAATTTGAGTGCCGTAAGAGATATTGACCTCGGTTTCGCCCGCGAACTGCTTGAATGCGGCGGTAAACTGGTCAAACTTATGACATTCGCTCCCGAACTTAAAAACTCCACCGCTCTGATTGAAATGCTTTGTGAGCATGGAGTTATGCCTTCAATGGGGCACAGCATGGCAAATGGAGAAGATACCTTGCGTGCCATTGACGCCGGAGCCAGACATTGTACCCATCTTTTCAACGGGATGCCTCCTTTGCATCAGCGTGATATGTCGCTGACCAATATTGCATTGACAGACAACCGTGTGACGGTTGAACTTATCATTGACGGACTGCATATTGACCCCCGTATGGTCGATCTCGCCTGCCGCTGCAAACCCAAAAACCGCATTGTCGGCATCAGTGACTGCACTATGGCGGCAGGTATGCCGAACGGTGAATACCGTATCGGGCCGACTCCGATCACTGTGGCAGACGGTTATTCCAGTGCATACGGCAAAATTGCCGGCACAACAACTTTGCTGGATGCCGGCTGGCATTCGCTTATGAGTTACGGACATCTGCTTGAGACACAGGCGGCACAGGCGGTTTCATTTAATGCCGCCTTGAGTGTGGGGATGTATGACCGCGGCCGTCTTTTGCCCCGTCTGCGTGCAGATATAGCAGTTTTTGAACGCGGAACCAACCGCCCGTTGATGACGATACGCAAAGGACAAATCGTTTTCAACTCCGGCGATAATTATGTTGTGGAAGAAGGAAGTGTATGAATTTGAATGAATATCGGGTGCTTGACTGCGGCAATAAACAGAAACTTGAGCAGGTCGGCCCTTATCGTATAATCCGTCCCGCTTTGAATGCATTCTGGAAACCGGACCTCCCGCAGAAGGAATGGGATAAAGCTGATGCAACTTATATCCGTGACAGTTCAGGTTCCGGCAAATGGTTTTACCGCAACCGTCTGCCGGAAGAGTGGACGGTTGATTATGCAGGGTTTAAACTTCTGCTGAAACCGACCGGTTTCGGACATCTCGGCTTTTTTGCGGAGCAGTATCACAACTGGGATTATTTCCGCAATATCAAAAATGTTCTCGGTTTGCGGGAGGTCAGCGGGCTCAACCTTTTCGGTTATTCCGGTCTTGGCACTATGGCTATGGTGCAGGGGGGATGTGCCGCCTGTCATCTTGACGCCGCCAAAGGAATGGTCGATTGGGGACGTGAAATCCGTAAACTCAACGAAAAAACTGTTCCGGATACCATCCGCTGGATCGTGGATGACGTTATCAAATTCACCAACCGCGAAGTACGCCGCAACTCAAAATATAATCTTATCGCCCTTGATCCGCCGTCTTTCGGCCGCGGTTCAAGCGGTCAGGTATGGAAAATCGAAGACGATTTGCCGAAACTCCTTGCTGTTTGCAATGAATTGATTGACCATGATAAACCGTTTTCAGTGGTTTTGAGCTGTCATTCTCCCGGTTTTTCATCCATCGTTCTTGAGAATCTGCTTTCTGAAGCATTCGGTAAAGGTTCATTCAATTCTATTGAAATGACAGTTCCGACTTTGAGCGGCAGACTTTTGCCCTGCGGTATTTCCACGACTTTTTTGAAGAAGTGAATTTTTTCGGGGAGGCGGAGAGGATTTTTTTGCAAAAAAATTCCTCTCCGCCTCCCCGAACCCCTCCACCCCTCCTTAAAAACTCTTGTCAAAATACGCTTTTGAAAAATCAAAAGCGTATTTTTATATTATTCTGTTTGCAAAAAGAGTTATTTGACAATATATTAAGAGGTTTATTTTTTTCAGGGATTGCTGTTTTTGCTTTATAAGGTTAATTGATATTCAGCAGAGGTGTGTATGTTTATTCTGGAATACTTGTTGAGAGTGGCGTTGCTGAGCGGAATGTTTCTGGTTCTGCTGGTTCCGTTTTTGTTTCTGGGATTTCTGATGCATTTTCTCTCTAATATGATTTATGATCGTATGGGGCGGATATTTGGATACAAAGCCTATATATACATCACTGCACCGGGGGTGATGGTGCATGAATTGAGCCATGCGTTTTTCTGTCTGATTTTCGGGCATAAGATTATGAAAATACAGTTTTTTTCTCCGGAAAATGACGGAACTCTCGGTTATGTGACGCATCAATATTATACAAAAAATCTTTATCAGCAAGTGGGTAATTTTTTTATCGGAACAGGTCCGTTGTGGGGCGGAATGTTTGTGCTGTGGCTGCTGTCAATGCTGCTGCTGCCGGAGAGTGCATGGCGTGTGGATTTGGAGAATGACGCATCAAAGGAAGTTTTTATGAATGTTATTTTTTCTGCATATTTCTGGAAAAGATGGCAGACATGGCTCTGGCTTTATCTGTTTTTTACAGTTGCCTCACATATTACCCTCAGCCCGCCGGACCTGAAAGGGGCGTGGCGTGGTTTTTTGTATTTGATGCTGCTGGTGGTAATATTTGAACTGCTTTTCGGCTGGTGGGCAGGGCTGCATGACGTGCTGGTGAGCGGAATTATGAAATTTTTTACCTTTGCATTGCGTCAGATGGGCGGTATTTTAATTATATCTTTTTTGACAGTTCTGCTTTTTTCATTGTTTGTTCCCAAAAGGAAAATTTGACATCTCCTGCATAAAAAATAGGCTGTGTACTAAACATAGACTGATTTTTTATTACAAGGGGGCTTACGCCGCCCCCTTGTATCCCCGGCGCCGGGTACGACCCGGTGCGATATTACGCTGGTGCGTGAATGTCGGCGGCTGTGTGATGTTTAGCTGTTTTTCGGCGAAATGTTCGTTTCGTCCTCCCGCTTTTTTGCGGAATGACGAAACAAATCTTCCGCCGGATTAGCCACATCAGGGGTATGCCGTTCGTTGCTGTCGCAACTCACTATACCCCCGAACCCCCTCAAATTTTTTTATTATCAGTCTACGTTTAGTACAGAGCCAAAAAATATAATTGTTATTATTTGCAAAAGGCGGATTTTGTGATATATTAAGTGTATCTGTCTGCAGTAATTTTTTCACAAGGGAATCCGTTATGACATTTTTTGCTTTTATATTGATTGTGTTATCGATTGCCATGCACAGTTTGTGGCATTTTTTGAGTAAAAGTAGCGGCAGGCCGTCATTTGCGTTCTTCGGGATATTTTCATTTTCGATTTTTTGCGTGGTATTACCCATTGCATTGAGTTCGGGGCTGCTGTTCAAAGTTCCGTTGAGTGTATTCAAATATGCAGTTTACGGCGGATTGTTCGGAGTTTTGTGCGATATAGGTTTGATGTATGCCTATAAATATTCTGATATTTCATTGGCATATCCGATGGCGAGGGCGTTGCCGGTATTTTTCACTTTGATTATGACTTCGGTTTTCGGCTGGGGCAAAACTCTGGGAGTGCTGACATGGTGCGGTATGCTGATTATTTTCGGCGGCTGTATGGTGATGGCATTTTCCAACAGCAAACACAGTATGAGCGTGAAAGAGAAAGCGGCATTTGTGCGTAAAGCATTGCCGGGTATTCTGCTGGCGGCATTCGGAACGACCGGTTATACTATTGCTGACGGTTTCGGCATCAAAGCGATGATGGAGTTTGCAGAAGGAACGAATAAATTTCTTGCTGCAGGAACCTATTCATGTATGCGTGAAATATCTGCGACAATATCACTTCTCGGTCTGGCATTTCTGACAATGTGGGTCAAAAAAGACAGAGAAACTTTTGTTTCGCTTGCCAAATCATATCATCCGTATCTTGCGGGAGTTTTTGCGGCTGGGGCATATTTGCTGGTGCTTCTGGCGATGAGTCAGGTTACGAATGTAAGTTTTGTCCAGGCGTTCCGTCAGTTGAGTCTGCCTTTGAGTGCATTTCTCGGCTGGTATATTCTGAAAGAAAAAATCACCCGCACCCGCTGGGTCGCTTTGATTATGATCATGGCGGGACTTGTAATCTGTGTAATAAAATAATGCTCATTCTCAAAAACAGTACACAAGCCGAAACATGGGCCAAAAATTCACGCTTTCTCGGTGAAGCATTTCCCGTGGAAAGTGCGGAGGACGCAAAAGCCAAATGGCAGTACCGCAAACAGAATTATGATAACGGCGGTCATATAGTTTATGCTTTTGCAGTCGGACCTCAGCAGAATATTCTCGGCTGTTCCGATGACGGAGAGCCCTCGGGAACAGCGGGGCGTCCGGTGCTGGCAGTTCTCAAAGGCAGCGGCATTACAAATTTCATGATAACAGTTGCCCGCTGGTTCGGAGGCACGAAACTCGGTACCGGGGGACTGGTTCATGCTTATACTGAGGCGGCACAGGCGGCACTTGAGGGAGTTGAAACGGTTGAACTTGTTGAGATGAGCAGACTTGCTTTTATTGTCACTTATCCGTTGTATGAATCGGTGAAACGCAAACTTGCAGAGGCGGGCTTTTCGGTTATTTCGGAAGAGTTCGGCAGCAGTATCAATATTATCGGGGAACTGCCTGCAGTCAATGCGGAGGCACTCAAAAAAACTCTGGTCGAATTGAGCAACGGCAAAATCAGTTTTGCAGAAAGTACAGTTTGATTTTGCTTTTTTGTCAAATGTTTATATTTTTTTCTTGCAATTATATCTTTTTGTGGTAAATTCTATATATTATGAAAAAAGAACAGATACAAACTATTATAATCGGGCACAAAAATCCCGATACAGACAGTGTCAGTGCCAGTTGTGCATTGGCTGAATTTAAACGCCGTATGAATGTGCGTAATGTCACTCCGTGCCGCTGCGGTATGGTCGGCGAGCGTACAGAATATTTATTCCGCAAGTTTAACGTGCCGCTGCCGGTTCTCAAAAGCGATGTTTATCCGCGGGTCAGAGATATTATGATGGAGGAGACATTTTCGGTCAATGAAAATGAGGCACTTTTTTTTGCTCTTGCCAAACTCAACAACCTGCTTATTTCCCGTATTCCGGTGGTGGACAGAAAAAAACGTTACAGGGGAATGCTTTCGCTTTTTTCCATGCTCGGTTCCATTCTGCATACCGGAGGTGAAGATTCAAGCGGTATGACGGGCAGAAATGTTTATTCTTCTCTTGATTTGATTGTCAAAGTTCTTGAAGGCGAAGCCGTAAGTTTGTTTGACAGCGGGGTGGAACAGCAGTTCTCTGTTTACGTTGCGGCGATGAATGTTGAAAGTTTCCGTGAACACGTTCCTTATAACAACCCTGAATCACTTGCCATTATCGTCGGTGACCGTACCGATATTCATTTGCAGGCGATAAATCTCGGAACCCGTCTCATCATTGTTACCGGAGCCAAAAAAGTCGATCCGCTGGTGCTGCAGGTGGCAAAGGAACGCAATATTTCCATAGTCAAAACTCCGCTTGATTCGGCAACTGTCGTTCGCAGACTCAAATTTTCCACGCCTGTCCGCGAACTTATGAAAAATAATGTCGAGTGCTTCCGTCCCGATGACCGTTTGAAAGATATAAAGCATCTCGTCATGGCGGATTCGGATGATATTTTCCCGGTGATCAACCGCAATGGTGAACTTTGCGGCTGTTTCAACCGTACAGATTTCGGCAGGGGCGGAGAGAATTGTCATCTGATTCTGGTCGATCATAATGAATTTGAACAGAGTGTGGAGGGCGTTAATGATGTCAATGTCATTGAAGTTGTGGATCATCACCGCTTCGGTATGCCGCCGCAGAATACACCGATAAAGATAAATTGTGATATTGTCGGCAGTACCTGTACTTTGATTGGTGAAATGTTTGAGATGTGCCGTTTCTCTATTCCCAAAAATATTGCCGGGATCATGCAGGGCGGGATTATTTCTGATACTCTGCTGCTGCGTTCGCCGACAAGTTGTGAACGAGACCGCCGTATGCTTGAGAAACTGGAGAAAATAACCGGAGTCAAATCCGAGGAGCTTATGCATGAAATATTCTCCATCGGTTCAGTTATTGCCAAAAATGAACCTGAAAAACTGTTCCTTGCCGACTCCAAAAATTTCACCCATCTGGAGCGTTTCAACTTTACTATTTCACAGGTCGAAGAGGTCAGTTTTGACGAATTTTTCAACCGGGAGACGGTGTTGAAAGAGGCGGCAAAAGATTTTGCAGTCAAACGCAATCTTGATCTTTTCGGACTGCTGGTGACAAATGTTGAACAGGAAAATTCTATTTTGCTGGCAAGCGGCAGACAGGAGATACTGGATAATCTGCCCTTCCGCAAACTTGGCGAAAATCTGTATGACCTTCCCGGTGTTTTGAGTCGCAAAAAACAGCTTTTGCCGCAAATTTTGAGATTATTGGATTCATTAGCATAAAATATAGAAAGGAGATATTATGGCAGAGCCCCGTATTAACAGTCTTCTCCGTCAGATGCTGGAGCAGAAAGGTTCCGACTTGCATCTCGCTGTCGGTATGCCCGCAAAATTCCGTGTGCAGGGTGCGATCCGCCCCGCCAACGATCATATCATTGATGCCGCAGAAATGGAATCTATGCTTAAAGAAATCTGTTTCCCGGAATGGCGGTGGACGGATTTTCTGGAAAAACATGACCTTGACTTTGCTCATGAAATCCCCGGGTTGGCACGTTTTCGCTGTAATTATTTTTACAACTATTGGGGCATGGGGGCGGTTCTGCGTCAGATCCCCAGCAAAATCCTGACTCTGGAAGACTTGAAACTGCCTGAAGTTCTGAAACGTATCTGCAATTTCAAAGGCGGTCTGGTGCTGGTAACAGGCCCTACAGGTTCAGGTAAATCCACCACGCTTGCCGCCATGATCGATTATATCAATGATAATTATTCAAAGCATATAATTACTATTGAAGACCCGGTCGAATTTGTACATCAGAATAAAAAAAGCACCATCATTCACCGTGAAATCGGTATTCACAGTCCGTCATTCCCGCAGGCTCTGCGTGGTGCAATGCGTTCCGACCCGGATATTGTGCTGATCGGTGAGATGCGTGAACTTGATACCATTCGTCTGGGATTGACTTGTGCAACAATGGGTATGCTTGTTTTCGGTACTCTGCACACCAATAATGCACCCAAAACCATCGACCGTATCATTGATGCGTTTCCTGCAAATGAACAGGCCCAGATCAGAACCATGCTTGCCGCGTGTCTGCAGGGAGTTGTTTCTCAGCTTCTGTGCAAAAAAGAAGGCGGCGGCCGTATCGCCAGCCATGAAATATTGCTCTGGACAGATGGTTTGCCCAATACTATCCGCGAAGGACAGATCAATAACATCCGTACTATTATTGAATCAAATAAAGGTGCAGGTATGCAGTCGATGGATGGAACTTTGCAGAGTTTCCTGGATAAAGGACTTATTTCGCCCAAAGAGGCGTATATGAAGGCAACTGACAAGAAACTTTTTGAACATCTGGTCAAAGACGGACTTGTTCAGGTTGAGGATTGAGAGGATTGATATTTTGACTGCGTATTTTTTCGGTATTCTTGCCGGTATTTTTGCCGGTTTTGTCGGTATTGGTTATCGTATCGGGTCGAAAGGAAAAGTTTTTCCGATACAGACGGCATTGCTGCTTGACGCAATCGGAATTGTGCTGTTCAGCTGGCTCGGCAAATGGCAGTACGATATGCCGCTTGGGGGCTGGGGAGCGGGGATTGTTTCCGGCCTGACCCAGTATGCGGCAATAAGACTGCTGCGTATGGCTCTGCAGAAAGGTCCGCTGTCGCCTGCATGGTGTGCTGTCGGGCTGGCATTTGTGCCGGTGCTGGTTTACTGCTGGTTTTTCTGTGGAGAAAAACCGACGGTATGTCAGATTTTTTCAGTTATTGCCACTGTCGGAGCGATAGTGGCTGCATCGATAGGAAATGGCAAGGCTGCCGGCGGCGGTCATAAACTTGAATCAAAGGAGGCGGGGATTTTTTACGGAATACTGCTGGTTGTGATTATGTTGTTTGTAGGGATAAGTTCTTACTTTCTCAATATTGCCGCAACTTTGCTCGATGCTTTCGGCAATCAGATAATGGCAGTGACTTATTTATTCATGCTGCTGCCGACGGTTCTGGATTTGAGTCTGTCCAAAACGTGGCAGATTAATAGATATTTCTGGCTGGGCGGAATATTTACTGCTGTCGGAGGAATAGGTGCTTTCGGTATCCAGCTGCTGATAATGAATGCACCGGCGGTGGTTGTTTTTGCTCTGCCGGGGGTGACATCGCTTTTGTTTGTCTCGCTGACATCGGTATTTGTCTTTCGCGAAATAAGGACATATTACTGGTATGCGACCGTCATACTGGCTGTTGCGGCGATATTGCTGAACCGTTGAGGATATTATGACAAGGGATGAAATACTGACGCTTTCAGAAGAAGAACTCGGCCAGATCGTTGAATTTGATTTTTTCAAAAGAAGCGGCAACGGCGGACAGAAAAGAAATAAAACATCATCCGCAGTGCGTGTGACATTGAAACAGTTTGAAATCAGTGCGGAGGATTGCACTGAACGCAGTCAGAAGTTGAACCGCAGCAAGGCCTTGCAGAAATTGCGGCGTAAACTTGCAATGAATGTAAGAGAGACATTTACGGATGAAGTCCTGATAATTGCTGCTCCGTCCAACAGCAAATATCCGCTGTTTCTGGCTCACTTGCTGGATTTGCTTGCGGAGGTGAATTATTCTTTCAAAGATTGCGGTTTGAAACTTGGTCTCAGCAGTTCTCAAGTCGAAAAACTTCTCCGCAAAGACCCCGCATTGTGGCAGTTCGTACAACAAAAAAAACTGTCTGAAACATTGTAAGATAATTTGTAAAATAAGAAAAACATGATATAATTTAATTGGCTGTGTACTAAACATAGACTGATTTTTTATTACAAGGGGGCTTACGCCGCCCGGCGTTCCACCCGCCTTTCTATTACGCTGACGCGTGACGCCGATTGCCTTATCACGGCGTAGCTTTAGCGAAGACGAAACCCAGGCGCCGGGTACGACACGGTGCGATATTACGCTGGTGCGTGAATGTCGGCGGCTGTGTAGTGTTTAGCTATTTTTTCGGCGGAATGTTCGATTGCTCCTCCCCTTTTTTTAGGGAATGAGCAATCAAATCTTCCGCCGGATTAGCCACATCAGGGG
>JAFVUZ010000092.1 GCA_017502435.1 Lentisphaeria bacterium | reverse complement strand
GTCAAGCATATATCTTCGCTCCCGCGTAACTCCTACCGCCTTCTGCATCAGCTTGACAGCCGCGTCAGCGTCCATATCAGCTTGACAGCCGCGTCAGCGTCCATATCAGCTTGACAGCCGCGTCAGCGTCCACATCAGCCGGACAGCCGCATCAGCGTCCATATCAGCTTGACTGCCGCGTCAGCGTCCACATCAGCCGGACTGGAGTGCAGTCATTTGTTTTTATCCTTAAATTCCTTAACTTCCTTAAACTCCTTATTGCCTGCCTTCTGCACCAGTTTGACAGCCGCGTCAGCGTCCACACCAGCTTGACAGCCGCGTCAGCGTCCACATCAGCCCGTCTCCGGTGCAGTCATTTGTTTTTTCCTTAAATTCCTTAACTTCCTTAAACTCCTTATTGCTTGTCACGCCCTGCCGCACGCATACGGCTGTGCCGTGTCAAATTTTCCTTCCTATAATCAATATTATGTTTTTTATTTTGCTTCGATAATGAACTTACCGCGTTTGTTCAGGTTGAATTTGTACGGTTCAAAGCAGGCCTTGACGATTTCAGAAAGCGGAGCTTCTGCAACGCCGATACAGGTATCTGCCGCACCGTAGTAAACTTTGATCATATCATTGTCATCGAGAATTGCATTGCAGGTAAAGACAACGTTTCTGACTCTGCCGCGTTGTTCGTAATCGGTTTCCGGGAAAAGAATCGGGTATTTGGTTCTGGCGATGACTTTCCACGGTTCTTTGTAGTCCAGAATGGCGGCAAAAAGCATATACATCGAGCCGTCGCATGAGGGATTTACACCGTGATAAATTTCCAGCCAGCCTTCTTTGATACGGATCGGAGGAGCACCGGCACCGAGTTTCTGGTCATCCCAATGGCAACGCTGCGGCTTCAATGACTCACGGTGTTTGCCCCAGAATTCGAGGTCTTTGGAAAATGACATCCACATATAGCACGGACTGAATTCATCGCCGTGGAACGGACGTTCAAAACGGCAGTACATACCGTTGATTTTTTCGGGGAAAAGCGCCGCATTGCGGTTGTTGAGTTCGCTGGTCAGTGCAACGTGTTCAAATTTGACAAAGTCGCGGGTTTTGGCAAGTGCGATACGGGTTCCGCACTGATTGTTATGACTGCCGTAGAAAATGTAGTATTCATCACCGAATTTGGTGATGCGGGGATCGTAAACACCGTCTTCGATCCAGCCGGTGTCTTCGGGCATTGCCGGCCAGTCAACAGGTTCGGGATCAAATTTGAAGTTGTAGCCGTCTTTACTGCGTGCCAGCCAGAAAATAATACTGCCTTCACGGTGAAAAACGTCAGCCAGAATCAGGTATTCACCGTTGAATTTGATTGCTCCGGGGTTGAATACATAATAACCGATACCTTTTTCGGGGAGGTCGTCAATAGTCAGAACAGGGTTGCCTTCGTAACGTTTCATTAAAGAGTTCATATCAATTTCCTTTACTGCTGAAAGACGGCTTGCCGAAATCAGCGTTGTTAAGTGTTATATTTTTTGTATCTTCTGTAATTATACCGTATTCCCAAATGGGATTGCTTGTTTCCCAAGTGACTTTGACATCATCAAAGAAAACGCTTTCTACATTTTGTACGAAAAATGCCGACTGGGTGGATTTCTCTGCAAATTCGCCGACCGGTTTGTCGTGCGGCCATGCCAGAACACGGCCTTCACCGCCATCGACCATCCGCAGATAAACATCTTTGAAATGGATGTTTTTGACATATTCCGGACGGCTGCCCTGAATAACTGAAGAAGTTCTGGCACAACCGCGGACCTGACTGATAAAGATATTATTGATGGTTTCACCCTCTTCAGGACGCATACCATACGGAGTGGTGGCGATATTGAAAGGAACAGTACAGTCCATTTGCAGATTGCTGAAGGTAATATCGTGAATCTTCACCCCTTTGTTGCCCAGACCGTACTGCGGCATAATGCAGATGGCGGTGCGGGTGTGGTGAAAAACAATGTTGCTGAATGCCGCATGACGGATGACATTGTCTCCGACTGCAATGCGAATGGCGTTGCATCTGGTGGTGTGGAGGACGCAATTTGAAACAGTGACATATTCGCAGGCTTTTTTGTTTTTGAGCCGGCTTGAAGCTCCACGCAATGTTATACAGTCATCTCCGGTATCAATAATGCAGTCTGAAACTGTGACTCTGCGGCAGCAGTCAATATCGATTCCGTCGCCGTTCGGAGTACGCTGATCGGTTTCGATCCGCAAGCCGGAGCAGATGACATCTTCGCATCCGTGCAGGAAACATGACCAGTAGGGTGCATCAAAAAGATGAACATTCTGAACTCTTACATTATTGCATTCACAGAAAAACAGCATCTGTGACGGACGCCAGAAATCTTCCGGCATATAGCCCGGCATCAGCGGTCCGAAAATATCAAATGACCATTCATCTTCAACTTTGTCAGTTGTTCCGAAATATGCTCTGCGGTTGCCGTCTATTCTGCCGCCGCCGGTAATGGTGACATTTTGCTGCTCAACTGCGACGATAAAGTGTGCACCGAATGAAAGTTCAGGTATAAAGTAGCCGTTCTGCGGACAGAAATCAGGCTCGTTGTAATCTTCTTTGTCCGGGCTTGCCAGCAGGACCGCCCCCGGTTCAAGAAAGAGTCCGCCGTTGCTTTTCAAATAAAGAGTTCCAGAAAGATAAGTTCCCGGCGGCAGCAAAACCATGCCTCCGGCATCAATAGCACGCTGAATGGCGGCGGTATCTTTGGTCACGCCGTCACCTTTGGCTCCGAAATCCATTACATTGTTCATAAAATCAATAAACCTTAGAAATATAATACATTTTTATAAAAAAACGGTCTCAGTTATTATTATAATGACATTTTTTTAAAAAACAAGAGTTTTTTCAGAAAAAAATATGCAAAAAAATACTAATTTATGCAAAAAATTGCAAAAAATTCAAAAAATGGATTGAATTTTTCACAAAAAACATTATACTATCTGTAACACTGTGCATTTTACAAAGGAGGAATTATGCGGATCACATTGAAAGACATCGCCGAAAAAACCGGCTATTCCATTTCTACCGTCTCCCGCGTTTTGACCGGGGCAAACAATATCTCTCTGCAGACCAGACGACAGATTCTCGCTGAAGCCGAAAAATCCGGCTACACCATCCACAGCAGAAACGTTGCGATAATCGTTGAAAATCCGTACTTTATCGGCTATTCCGGCGTCATGCTTCAGGCCATAAGTCACGAACTGCTCGCTAATAACTACAATCCGATGATCATTCAAATCGACAAAATCGACTGCCTTAACGAAATCCCCCTTTGCGGCATCATGTCCGTACTCTCGGAAAATACTCTCGCAAAAAATTGGAGCAAAACTCATCAGTATCCGCTTATCTCACTTAATACCATGTCTAAACACCTTGACAATATCTACCGCGTCGCCTCCAATGAAAAACAGGGTATGGAAATGATCGTCAAAATGCTCGTTGATGCAGGCCATACACGCATCGCCCGCTTCGGCGGTATCCTTGACACTGAACTGTCGCAGGAAAATTATTCGACCAATTACCGCAACCGGATATTTGACTCTCTCGTTGAGCAGTACGGTCTGGAAAAAAATATGCAGATAGATTCGACTTTTGAATATAATGTTATTCTGGAACGCATCTCCATACTGCTGACCCGCAAGCCGACAGCATTGATAATTCAGTCCGAAGACTGTCTTTTGCAGGTGCTTCATGCTCTGCGGCTGCTGCAGGTGCGGATACCGGAAGATCTTTCTGTTGTGGCTTGGAATTATCCTCATATCCAGAATCATATCCACCCCATGATCAGCGGCATTTCCCAGAATTACGAGCAGATCGCCAAGTGCGGATGTCAAATGCTCAATCAGCTTAATGACGGCATTTTTCCGCAGAATGATATTGAGGTCGATTACATTCCGCTGATAGGGACTTCGATTAAAAATCTGAAGTGAAATTTTGCAATTTTATACTTTCAGAGGGATTGACTTTTTTTACAGAATAATTATATTATTTACGAAAGGAATTTTCACTGTGAACTGGAAAAAATATTTGAAATATCTTTGCTGCGGTGCAATAATCGGCGGGGCGGATATTATTCCCGGAGTGTCCGGCGGCACGATGGCGTTCATACTCGGTATTTACAACGAAATGCTGGAGGCTCTGAAAAGCTGGCTGTCATGGAGTACGGTCAAAGCACTGTTTACCGCAGACTGGAAAACTTTGAAAAGCAAACCGTTTGCATTGCCGTTCTGGGTGGTGCTGGGGATTGCTGCTGCCATTGTTCTGCTGTCATCGCCGATAAAATATGCACTTGACAATCATCCGCAGTATCTGTGGGCATTTTTCTTCGGACTGGTGGCGGCATCGGTTTTTTCGGTCAGAAAGAAAATTGACAAGTGGGACTGGAAACTCATTCTCGTTCTGCTGGGGGGAGGTATCGGAGCGTATTATCTTACCGGAATGGTTCCGACAGAGACTCCGGAACATAAACTTTTCATCGTATTTTGCGGGGCTTTGGCGATTTCAGCTATGATTCTGCCGGGGATTTCCGGCTCATTTGTGCTTCTTTTGATTGGTAAATATGATTACATTCTCGGGGCGGTGAATGGTTTGAAAAGCGGTGTGCTTAGCGGCAATGGCACGCTTGCATTGGAGTCACTTGTCATTCTGCTTTGTTTCGGTATCGGCGTTATTGCCGGGCTGGTATCTTTTGTGCGGCTGTTGTCCTTCTGCCTCAAAAAGTATTATTCATGGACGATTGCCATACTTATCGGTTTTATGCTGGGGTCACTGCGTAAAGTCTGGCCCTTCAAAGACGGGGAAGTGAATATTCTGCCGCGTGATTGTTCATGGGAAACTGTTTTGACCATATTGCTTGCTGCGGTCGGCTTTGTTATGGTGATTTTTATAGAACGTTTTGCAGAAAAGATTGCAGAAAAAAATGAAAACATTGAGAAAGGTGAATAATATATGCATCCGATAGCATTTACATTGGGGCCGCTGACAGTACGCTGGTACGGAGTTATGGCGGCGGTCGGTTTTCTGATGGCGGTAATGTTTATCCAGTTCAACCGCAAAGAGGCGAAACTGACTTCGGATCAGGCGTCAAACATGATATTTATTGCCATGGTCAGCGGAGTGCTCGGTTCCAGAATATTTTATGTTATTCAGTTCTGGGAGCAGTTCCGTGACAACTGGGTGGATATTATCCGGATCGACAAAGGCGGACTGGTTTTTTACGGTGGTTTCATACTGGCGTTGATTTCACTTTACACCTACTGCCGTAAAATAAAAGTTGATTTTCTGAAGGTATTTGATATTATGACGCCAGCCATGACGATAGGTCATGCCTGCGGACGCATCGGCTGTTTTCTGAACGGCTGCTGTTTCGGAACAGTTACCAAATCCTGGATCGGGGTTACTTATCCGTTGTACAGCGAGCCTTATATGCGTTATCCGGGGGCGGCATTGCATCCGGTGCAGCTGTACGAAGCATTTTTCAATATTGTAATGTGCGGAGTGATGTTTTTTCTGGTCCGCAAAGTCCGTTACAAAGGCGTTCCTACCGGAGCTTATTTTATCTCATACGGGGTATTGCGTTTTATTATTGAATTTTTCCGCGGCGACAATGCGAAAATGTTCGGGCTGACTATTGCCCAGTATATCGGGGTCGGAGTTATTCTGGCGGGATCGCTTTTCATGGCTTACGGATTGAAGCATAAAGAACTGCCGCAGGAGGAGGAGACTGTATGATTGAAAAAGTTTTTGAAAGCAATGCTGAATTAAAAGGTCAGCGTTTGGATATTTTTCTTGCCTCTCAGCTGCCGGATTATTCCAGAAGTCAGCTTCAGCAGATGATAAAAGACGGCAAAGTCCTGTGCAACGGCAAAGTTATGGATCTGCCGCGTTTTGCTTTGCGTGAACACAGTGTCATTACCATTCAGCTTGAGGAAAAAGTGGAAGTTCAGACTCTTGAAGCCGAAGATTTCAATTACGAGATTCTTTTTGAGGATGATTCCATTCTGGTCATCAATAAACCTGCCGGGGCAGTGGTGCATCCGGGAGCAGGAAATCAGACCGGAACCATTGTCAATGCTCTGATGAGCCGTTATCCTGCATGGCGTGAACTTTATTCCGATGAAAATGTCCGTCCCGGTATCGTTCACCGTCTTGACAAAGATACTTCCGGCTGTCTTGTCATCGCCAAAAATCCTGAAGTTCAATTCAAAATGTCAAAGATTTTTGCTGAACGCAGTTGTGAAAAACATTATTTTGCCATCGTTCACGGCGTTTTTCAGCGGCGGAGCGGTTCGGTAAATAATCTCATCGGCAGACATCCGGTAAACCGTCAGAAAATGGCAGTTGTTGACCGCAACGGCAAAATCGCCATTTCTGAATACAAAGTAAAAACTTCCGGTCTGGTGGATAATGTTGCTTTGAGTCAGGTTTCTGTCAAAATCCTGACCGGCAGAACACATCAGATACGTGTGCATATGTCTTCTTTGAAACATCCGGTTCTTGGCGATCAGCTTTACGGCGGGGATAAAGGAGTGAAAGTTGCCCGTCAGATGCTTCATGCTCATACTTTGCGTTTCCCGCACCCGATTACAGGTGAAGATATGACATTTTATGCTCCGATACCGGCGGATATTCAGGAGATATGCGACCGTTTTGAGCCTTTGAAAAAAACTTTTCCCGATAAAATCGGCAATTCAGTAAAGGAGTATGACGAAGATGATTTTTGATGAATATGATACAATTCTGATACGTGATCTGAACTGCGAGTGTATTATCGGTATATTTGATGAAGAACGCACCAAACGGCAGACAGTCCGTATAAATGCTGAAGTTTTCACCGATTTGAGTGTGGCGGGCAAAAGTGATGATTTCAATGACGCTCTCAATTATTCTGAAGTCGAAGCTGTGCTTAAAAAAGAGGCGGAGTCAAGTGAATTTTTTTTGCTTGAAAAACTTGCCGCTCATCTGGCGGAAACTGTTTTGAAAATGGATAAGGTTGCAGCAATCCGTCTGACGCTTGATAAATTCGAAGCGGCTGCTTTTGCAAAATCCATTGCTGTACGCATCTTCAGGAAAAAGGGTGAATAAATGGAAAATGCCAAACTTACTCCAATGATGATGCAGTACCGGGATGCCAAAAAAGAGATTCCGGAAGATGCAATTTTGTTTTTCCGCTTAGGCGACTTTTACGAGATGTTTTTTGAAGATGCAGTCAAAGCCAGCAAGGCTATGGGGCTCACTCTCACCAAACGTGCCAATGTGCCGATGTGCGGATTTCCCTATCATGCCCTTGAATCACAACTGCCGCTGCTGCTTGAGGCTGGTTATAAAGTTGCTATTGCCGAACAGACTGAGGACCCGAAGTTCGCCAAAGGTCTCGTCAAACGTGCCGTTACACGCATTATTACTCCCGGTACTTTGATCGACAATGCATTGCTCAAGCCTGAACTGAATAACTTTCTGACTGCACTGGATTTGATAAAAGATGTCTATTATCTTGCTTCTCTGGATATAAGCACAGGTGAATTCCGGGTCACTTCTTTTGCCCGTCAGGAGAAACTTGTAACTGAATTGAACCGCCTGCAGAGTGCTGAATGTCTGATAAAAAATACTCTTTACAGAGAATTGCAGAATGCCAATGCTCTGCCGAAACCGATCCATTCTCTGCTCTGGACGGAAATGGAAGCCGATGATTTTGAAATTTACAGCAATACTGAACTGCTGAAAGAACATTTTCAGGTTTCAACTCTTGACGGTTTCGGTTTGAAGGAGGCTCCGCTGGCAGTCGGTGCGGCGGGGGCTTTGCTGCGTTATGCGGAAGTCAATCTGCGGCAGGATATTTCTCATGTCAATAAACTTGTTTTTTACAACAGCGAAGGTTTTCTGGAACTTGACTCCATCAGTCAACGCAATCTGGAACTTGTTGAACCGCTTTTCAGCACCAACAAAAACGGAACATTACTATCTGTCATGGATGAAAGCATTACCCCCATGGGCGGCAGAATGCTCCGCTCGTGGATGCTCCGTCCGCTGTACAATCATGACAAAATAGTTGCACGTCTGGATGCGGTGGAGGCTTTGAAACTCGATCCGATGACACTTGCTGAACTGCGTGAAACCATCAGCTGTGTCCGTGATATTGAACGAATCGTCGGACGCTTGAATCTCGGCAATGCCAATGCAAGGGATCTGCTGGCACTTTCCGCCAGTCTCTCAATTCTCCCCGGAGTACGTGTGCTGCTGGATTCTTTCGATGTGCCGCTGCTGGAACAGCTCAAGCGTACCATTGAGGAATTTCCCGAAATCGTTGAAAAAATCGACAAAGCCATTGATGAAAATTGTCCTGTCAATATCAATGACGGCAATATCATAAAATACGGTTATTCCGCTGAACTTGACGATTTCCGTAATGCTTCAAGCAGCGGCAAAAGCTGGATAAGTTCCATCCAGTCCCGCGAAATCGAACGAACAAAAATCAAAAATCTCAAAATCAAATTCAATAACGTTTTCGGTTATTTTATTGAGGTCAGCAAATCATATTTGAGCCAGGTTCCGGAAGATTATATCCGCAAGCAGACCATTGCCAACGGGGAGCGTTTTATCACCCCTGAACTTAAAGAAGTCGAAAATAAAATCCTCGGAGCAGAGGAAAAAGGCAAGGCTCTGGAACTTAAACTTTTTCAGGAGATCCGTGAATTTATTCTCGGTTATACTGTTTCCATTCAGACTGCCGCATGGGCTCTGGCGGCTCTGGATGCACTCCTTTCGCTCGCTGAAATCGCCCGCAAATACAACTATGTCCGCCCCGAAATCCGAGATGACGATCTGCTGGAGATCAAAGGCGGCAGACATCCCGTCCTTGACGCCCGTATGCAGGGGGAAAATTTCGTGCCCAATGATGTTCTGCTGGATATGGACAGACACCGTATGATGATCATTACCGGTCCCAATATGGCAGGCAAATCAACTTATATACGTCAAACCGCTCTGCTGGTCATTATGGCTCAAATGGGTTCATTTATTCCGGCAAGTTCTGCCAAAATCGGTCTTGTTGACCGTATTTTCACCCGTGTTGGTGCTGCTGATGACCTTTCAAGAGGGCAGAGTACATTTATGGTCGAAATGGTTGAAACCGCTAATATCCTCAACCATGCCACTAACAAAAGTCTCGTCATTCTTGACGAAATCGGCAGAGGGACCAGCACTTTTGACGGTTTGAGTATTGCCTGGAGCGTCGCAGAATTTCTCCATGATGATACCGACAGCCGCTGCCGTACCCAGTTTGCCACCCACTATCACGAATTGACTGAACTCGCCCAGCTCCGTAAAGGTATAAACAATTTCAATGTCGCCGTCAAAGAGTACGGGGATGAAGTGATTTTTCTCCGTCAGATAGTTCCCGGCAGTACCGACCGCAGTTACGGTATCCATGTCGCCAAACTCGCAGGTCTCCCCGATGTCGTTATCAAACGCGCCAAAGCCGTTCTCGAAACCCTCGAAAAAGCCAATGCCGCCAACCCCGTCAGCGTCGGTTCAAATATCAAACCCGCCGCCGTCCGCAACAAATCCCGCAAAGGCAAAGACGAAGACGAATCCGAACTTTTCCAGATGAAACTGTTTTGAGATTTTTTCGGGGAAGGGAAAAAATATATAAGCACTCTCGAATTAAGTAAAACGCGGGCAGGTATACGACTGGCAGCGATGTTACGGCAAAGCCGAAAGGCGTGTGGCAGGACGTGACAAGCAATAAGGAGTTTAAGGAAGTTAAGGAATTTAAGGAAATTGCCCGTGACTGCACTGATGTCGAACTGATGTCTGCGCTCCCGCGTAACTCCTACCGCCTTCTGCATCAGCCGGACAGCCGCGTTAGCGTCCACATCAGCCCGTCTCTGGTGCAGTCATTTGTTTTTTCCTTAAATTCCTTAACTTCCTTAAACTCCCTATTGCCGGCCATTCACCCAACCGCCCGTCTTACGGCTGTGCCGTCTGACAGTCCGATTTGTCTGATACTTTGATTATTCTGTTGTGTAAAAAAACTTTGAAAAATGGTATGCGTACTTGACAAAAAATATTATACGGTATATTTTATACGAAACATAAAATTCGGGAAAATATATGAAAAAACTGTCAATTATAATACCGTGTTACAATGAAGAAAGAACTGTATCCACTGCGTTGGATATGGTGCTTGCTGCACCTTTGTCAATCAGCAAAGAGTTAGTTATTGTCAATGACGGTTCGACGGATAATTCTGAACTTGAAATAAAAAAATGGATTGATTTACATAAATCTGAATGTGAAATAAAGTACCTCAAAAAGGAAAACGGCGGCAAAGGTTCTGCTGTGCGTATGGGAATTGAAAATTCCTCCGGCGACATTGTTATAATTCAGGATGCAGACTGCGAATATGATCCCTGTGATTATGAAAAGTGTATTCAGCCGATTTTGAACGGTGAAACACAGGTGGTTTACGGTTCGAGGGAACGTGATGTCCACAACCGTACCAGGTCTTCATGGTTTTTCTATCTCGGGGGCTTGAGTGTTTCATTGCTGTTTAATCTTTTGTATGGTACAAGTTTGAGCGATGAACCGACCTGTTACAAAACTTTTGACGGCGATCTGATTCGCAGTATCAAGTTCAGAAACAATAAATTCGGCTGGGAACCTGAAGTTACCGCAAAACTGCTCCGTATGGGATTCAATATTGTTGAAGTTCCCATTTCTTATCATCCACGGAAAATCAATGAAGGCAAAAAAATCCGCCTGAAAGACGGCATTGAAGCACTCTGGCTGACTTTTATTTACCGTTTTTTGATTCCGATGGACAAGGTCGCCGGAGAAAAAAATATTGCAGCAGTAAAAAAAGAGTTCAATTTCAGAACAACTCTGATTGGAATTTTCTGTCTGGCATATTTGTTGAGATTGTTTTTGGCGATACCGTATGGAAATATGGCAGTTGAAAATCATCTGATGCGTCCTGACAGTCTGTCATATTGTTATGATGCACCGGGTTTTGACTGGGGGTTCAGAGCACCTTTGCCGTGTATTTTGTATTGGATTCTGACAAAAATTTCGCCGTATGCATTGCGTTCTTATGCGGTGTTGGGGATTTTGCTGAGTTCATTGACGGTTTTTCCGGTTGCTTACCTCGGTAAACTTTTCAGCAAAAGAAATGCGGGAGGTATTATTGCAGCATTGCTTTGGTGTTTCAACGTGACATCAATCGGTCATGCTCCGTTGATTTTGAGTGATACATTATTTACATTTTTTGCTGCATGGCAGGTTTTCTGTATTGTGCGGGCATATGAAACAAAAAGGCTGATAGATTTTGCTTACGGTCTGGGATTCGGAACATTGGCGGCATTGACACGCGGAATAAATCTGCCGTGGATTCTGGCAGTAGCTCCGGTTCTGGCACTTTTTATTGTCCGTCCGTTATGGAAATGCGGTCTTGCAGTTATCGTCAATTTTATTCTTGCGGCGGCACTGCTTCTGCCGTTTATGAAATACAATTATGACCGTTACGGAGTATGGAGTCTGGAATATAATGCTTATAATGCGTCAGTTCACAACTGTTCAGCAATTATTGCTCACGCACAAAAACGCAACTCCAATGATGTTCTTGCTGAATTGCAGGCAAAAGTGCCGCATGGTAATGTCAGAGAATCAATAAAATTCAATAAGGAACTGTTCAGTGCCACTGTCAGACAATATCCGGTAAGTTTTGTCATGACACATTTGCCGCAGTACCAGATAATGCTGCCGGATGTACCGACGGTTTCAGAAAATATGGGATTTTCGACATCGGGGCGGGGAACTCTCGGAGTTTTGCGTCAGCATGGGATAATTGCGGCGGTGAGACATTATTTTTCCGGTGGCGGAGCGTGGGTGGTATTGGCATTGCTGCCGCTGCTTGTTTTTTGCGGACTGGGCTATATTGGCTGTCTGATTTTTCTGATTCATGCACTTATAAACTTTAAAAAGTGTTGGCTTTATATTATTTTGTGGGGGGCTTTATCATTTTATTATATATTTCTGCCGGGGCCGGTGGTTATGCCGCGGTATCATCTGCCGGCACTGATTTTTACTTTTGGAGCAGCGGCATGGTCGTTTCTGCAGGTGAAAAAAATTGGCAGTAAAAAACAGCAGTGAGGCAAAAATCAGAAAAAAATTATTTTTCTTTCTGATTTGGCTTGACAAATTAAAAAAATGCAGTATAGTAAACAGTATAAGCCGAAGTGGTGAAATGGCAGACACGCTAGACTCAAAATCTGGTGCCCTCGCGGGCGTGTGGGTTCAAGTCCCACCTTCGGTACCATTGAAAATGATAACACCGTCGGATTCCGGCGGTGTTTTTTTATTTTTGTGCGAGAGATAAGGAATTTAGGGAATTTAATGATTTTAAGGAGTGGAGTCAAAAAACGTTCCGTAAAATTTCGTAATCGTGATGTGAAAAATGGTGATTTTCAGAGATTTTTGACAGATTTCGGGGCATTTTGAAAGGGTTTGAGCTCAAAAGAAAAAAACGTCGATGAGGCAAAAAAATTTATGGATAGCAAGACCGGCTTGCCATCCGCTGCTCACTATGCAGTCTGGTTTGATTTATCCTGTAAAACCGCTCTGCCGGATGCGTTCCAGAAGATACTGCATTTCAGAAGCATATTCCAATTTCATACAATTGCGTTCAATGTTAAGAATTGAAAATGCAGGATTTATTTTATAAGTCCGATGTGCGGGTATTGCAGGATGTTTTACTTCAACAATAACAGTCAAATCCTGTTTTTTTGCTTTGAGTTCACGGCTGATGGCGACCCAATCAAGCATACCTTCTCCGACATTCCAATGGCACTCATCGACATTGTCATAATCAGAAATATGTACTGCAGTCAAGCGGTCTCCGCACATTTTCAGCATTCCGGGGATCTCATGACCGCGATCCATGCCGTGATTTACGTCCAGCAGGATTCCGATATATTCTTTCGGGAAACCTTCGACCATGGCAAGCAGTTCTTCAACACAATTGCCGATACATGAACGGGGCAGGAGTTCCAAATTAAGAGAACATTTCATTTTTTCAAGCAAAGGAAGCATTTCCTCACAGCTTCGCCGCATTTGTTCTATGCGTCTTCTGCGTAATTCCGGTTCGCTTTCGTTCGGTTCTCCTGAACAGTGGATCGTTACATTCGGGATGTGAAGATCGCGGAAGCAACAGATATATTCAGCAAAATGACTGACAGTATTTTTCCGCAGAATTTCATCCATTGCAGAAGGGTTGATTTCATCAAAAGGTCCGTATGGCAGATGCAGACTTGCCACTTCGATATCTCCGTTATTCTGCAAGGTGCAGAGATCATTTATGACTTTCCGGCACTGTTCTTTTGACGGTGTGGCAGCGGTTGTCAGTTCAATTCTTTTCAATGCTGATTTTCTGAAAGCCTCCTGCCATTCTTTATCTGCAATCATATCGATATGAAAACTGCCTGCATAACGTAACATAATCTATAATCTCCTTTGTTTTCTGTATTATTATTTTTCAATATAACTTTAACAACAGCAAAAATCAAGCTGGAAAATAAAAAATAATGATTTTTTTATTCTTATGCTTGACAAACAAAAAACAAATGATAAATTATATCGATATGCAAAAATAATAAATCAATGAATGTAATATATATATGAAGTCAACCGGAAAAAATTGCAAACATGAATCTCTGACAACTTTGCTCCGTCAGGAAATAATGAATAAGTCCTTTGCTGACAACCATTTTTATACAGTCAAATATATAATGAATAATTACAATGTCAGTCAGGCAACATCCACCCGGGCATTGCAGCCGCTTTTTGATGAAGGGCTTATTTACAGTGTCCCCGGCAAAGGAACTTTTATCCGGAAAAAAACTTCTTTATCAAATGAATACAAACTGAAAATGGTATTCTGCGTGGTTTCCGACCGTGCGGTTTTCAATCGTGAATACAATCCGAGAACATGGTTTGCCATGCAGGAAATTTTTGCCGGGATTTCCTCCGCTATGGAAAAACACGGCAGCAGTATAAATCTGATAACCATTCCTGTCGATGGCCCCGAATTCCGTCATCTTGCCAAAATGCCGAACAGTGCATTTATCTTTCTGGAATATGACCGCTTTGAATCGCAAATCGAGTATTGCAGAAAAAATTCCATCCCTTATGCGATTTATGCAAAACACCACAAATTGAACCGCAGGATAAAACAGGTTTGGCTGGATGTCGAACAGGCACAATATGATGCAGTTTCGCACCTGATCGCCCGCGGTCACCGCAATATCGCGTTTATCGGAGATAAGAAAAATTCAGGCAGATACAAAGGTTATTGCAACGCAATTCACGAGGCAGGTTTGAAATGCTGTCAGAATTATATGGCTTTCAATGAAAGCGGTGATGAAAATATCTCTTATGAACAGACGATGGAGTTTCTCCGGAAATATCCCGGAATAACTGCTTTTGCCTGCTCAAATGATATAAGAGCGGTAGGCGTTTTGAAAGCATTGCAGGATTCCGGCAAACGTACTCCGGAAATCGCAGTCAGCGGCATTGATGATATAGGATTTATGTATTATGATGTACCTGAAACACTTACAACCGTGCATCTGCCTTTCCGGGAAATCGGAGAAGCGTTGGTAAATATGGCATACAGCAGTGAAAAAGAGATATGTATCCGTATGGCTCCCTCGCTTATGATCCGGCAGACAACCTGAAAATCCGTCCAACAAAAATTTCACCCCCCAAAACAAAAGGAGAAAAATATGAAAAACCACTTCAAACAACATGACAGAATCAGTTCCATCGGAAGTTTCACATTGATTGAACTTCTCGTCGTAATTGCCATTATCGCAATTCTCGCCGGTATGCTGCTCCCCGCTCTCAACAGTGCCCGTGAACGCAGCCGCAGTGCCAATTGTATCAGCAACCTGAAACAGCTCGGCAATGCCGAACAGCTGTATGCCAGTGACAGTGATGATCATTTGAGTGGTGCATCGCCTCTGGACGGAAAACGTAAATGGACTTCACTTCTGGCTCCGCATTTGGGCTATGGCACCAGAGAATATTCTGACGGTTCACTTTATGTAAGTTCCAAAGACAAGGATTTTAAAATATTTTATTGTCCGAGTTTATTGTTGCCGGCAACAAATGATTTTTGCGGCAAATATGGTGTTTCTTATGGTTTTAACTGCCGTCTTGGATTGGTGGCAGACGGCAACAGGGATAATATGGCAAACAGTTACGGTATGAGAATCGGTTCTGTTTCCAATCCGAGCCAAACAGTTATGTTCGCAGAACATAATCAGGGTAAGGCAGTTTTTATGATGCACCCGTCATTGGTTGCTTATGCCGATTTCCGTCATAACAATAATATGAATGTCAGTTATGTCGACGGTCATGTAGGGCAGTTGAATAAAAAAGAAAATTCCTACTGGGGCGAAGAACATGCCATATCTGAAGATAAAGTTAAAATTTTCTGGAATCTCAAATAATTTTCTGCAAATTTTTTAAAATAAATATATGCTATGAGGTAAAAAATGGAGTATCGTGCCTTTTTTGTATCAATTTTTCTGACCTTCAGCATCCTTAACGGAGCGGAAAGAAGTGACGGATTGACTTTTTATCACAGTTTTGAATCTGCGGATATGAAAGCTGATTTCAGTGCAGGTGCAAATCAGCCGAAAATCAATAAAGCCAAACTTGTTGAAGGTATTTCCGGCAAAGGGCTGCAAGTCGGCAGTGACGCACAGAATCTGTTCAATGTCCAGTTCCCGGTCAAAGGAAATATTGAGTTGAATGAAGGCAGTATCTCTTTCTGGATGAAGCCTGTAAACTACAACGGCAGTACCCCCGGGTGGATATTCCTTCTGGATGCGGCAGAACCGTCGAATCAGGGATTCCGCTTTTATAAATACAAAAGCGGTGGCGGCTTTTTCTGGTTTACTGCGGGTCGCAGAAATCATGCTGAAAGAAAAACCGATATACAGAATGTCTATATCAGAGCTCCGAAATGGGAGCAGGGAAAGTGGCATCATGTCGTTATCAGCTGGCGTGCAGGCGGTCAGACCTTTATCGGCAAAGAAGGCAGACAGCGTATTTATGTTGACGGCAAACTCTCCCAGGAAAGAAATCTTGCCGACAAGTTCATCCCGGAAAATCTTTCAAGATTATTCACTGTCGGTCCGTCATGCCGCTGGGGAGGCACTGCAGTTACTCAAACTGTCATCGATGAGTTGAAAATCTATAAACGAGAATTGCTTGCTGATGAAGTCAAAGCTGAATATTTCCGTTTTTTTGCACCTGAAGCATCTGCCAATAACACCATTTCTGCTTCACAAGTAAAAAAAAAACCTGTAATTGACGGCGGACTTACGGCATGGCAGGGAGTTTCTCAATACAACCATTTTTACAATAACCGCAAACAGTGGACGAATGACCTCAAAGGGACGACTTATCAAATCGGTTATGATGCCGATAATCTTTATATCCGTATCAGAGAACCGCTCAATGGCCGCAAAAGGCTGATGAAACAAAAAGGCAGGGACGGAGAACTTTATTTTGATGATTGCTGGGAAGTTTATGTCGGAAAAGAAATAAATGATAAATACTGTCATTATATTTTCAACGGATCAGGTGATGTTTATGACGGAATAGGCAGAACCGGCGTATGGAACGGAAATTCCAGAAATAAATCAACTGTCAAAAACGGCATATTTACCGTTGATATTGCAATCCCTGCCAAAGATTTGGGACTTGATAAATTCAAAACAGGTCAGGTTTTGAATTTCAGCATTGCCAAAACTTACGTCAATGAAAATGGCAGCAGAGATTTTTACAACATAAATCTGCTCGGAAAAAGATTTCATGATTATAAAAAATTCAGCCGTTTGAAACTTGCACCTCCTGCAGCAGAAATTGTCAGCGATATAAAACTTGCGGATACTGTCATTCAAACTGCCGGTAAATTTCCTGCCGGTACAAATGCACATTTGAATTGCAACGGCAAAACAAGTTCCACAACTGCACTTTCTGAAAAAGGCGGCAAAATACAGCTTATGCGTGCCGATATTCCATTGCAGTATGAATTGAATTTGAAGAGCAAAAATGATTTTGATATCACACTGCCATTCAATATCGTTCCGCGGGTGCTGGTAAATTTTGAAATGAATCCTGATACCGGCGATATGACAATATCATTGTTTCCTGCCTCCGCAGATATTGAAAAAATGCTCGATAAATGCAGTCTGGAATTGAAATTTATTGACAGGAAGGGAAAAGTAAACGCATCCAAAAAAACTGTTTTTGCCAAAAAGATAACTTTGGCCCCGCAGGAACAGCCGTCTGCAAGCGGCAGTTTGCAGCTGTCTTTCAGCAAAAACAGGAAAGAAGTTATGCGTACAAGCACAGAATATTATCATATCAATTATGCCGCGTGGAAAGATTATGACGGCGGAATGGATGATAATGATGTTCCTACTCCGTGGACGCCGGTTGCTTTTTCCAACGGAATACTTGAATGTATTTCACGGCAATATGATTTTTCCAAACGTGCAATGCCCGACCGTCTTTTGCAGGACGGCAAAAATATTCTGCGGGACAAAGCCGCATTGAAAGCAGTGATCGGCAGCAGAACTTTTGATTTGAGCGATTTGCAGCTCAAGCCGGTTTATACCAGCAAAGGGAAATATGTTCTTAAAGGCTCAAAAAAGATAAACTCCTGTCAGGTAGATGTTGAATTGGAATTTGAATTTGACGGATTTACCATTTTCAAATTTCAAATAGACCGCAAAAACACTGCAATAGATCAGCTTTATCTTGAATTTCCGATGAGAAAAGAATACTCCGTTTTGAAAATGGTCCCGTTTCTCAATGAAAAAGGCGTCGAGCGTGACGACGTCGGATTTGTCAAAAATGCACAATACTGGCCGTTCAATCCCGGTATATGGGTCGGCAATGATGAGCGTGGATTGACATGGTACAGCGAGTCGGATGAGTTTTTTTATCTCAAAAAACGCAATCATGCCATTGCCCTTACAAAAAATAATGCAGGTGAGGCCACGCTCCGAATCAATATGATCGATCATAATGATCGCAAAATGGCACAGCAACTTAAATATGTCTTCGGATTTCAAGTCACTCCGGTCAAACCGTTTCCGGAGCCGGAAGATTGGATGGAATACGGTTTTGTTTCAGCACCGAATAATCGTATATTTATTTCAGGATGGAATAATCGGATCGACAAAAATTATCAGGGAATGCCCGGAAATGACGGCTGTCTGTTTGCGGAAGAATATAACAGGAGCAATCTTGAATGGGTGAAAAAACTTACCACTGACGGTGCTCAATGGAAACGTCCGCTGCTTGCCATACGTTATCTTTATCCTAATATGTGTCCTGTTACTGTTCCGGAATTTTCCGTATTCCGCAACCATTGGGCGGTTCAGCCCAGCGATGTCTGGAATACCGACGGTCCGGAAGTAGTTCCTTCTGCGCGTGTATCTCCTGCCTCGCGGAGCTGGGCAAATTTTTATTGTTACCGGTTTGACCGTTATTTTGCGACCAGCACAGAGAACGGAATGTATCAGGATTTCAGTCATCCTATCAAGGATATGAATCCTCTTTACGGTGCAGGTTATGTGCGTGACGGAAAGCGTTATCCGACCTACTGCATTTATAAATTCCGTGAAATACAGAAACGTCTGTACCGTATTGCCAAAAAATATGAAACTCCTCATCGCCGCATTTTCTTCATCGGCCATTCAGGAGGAACATTTATGCTGCCGCACGGCAATTTCTGGCAGATGATAAACGACGGTGAATATTTCGGTGCAGTAACCAATCCGCAGAAACCTTATCTTGACTTTTTTGATGAAGCCCGCTGGCGGACGGAATTCAATGGCAGACAGTTCGGACTGCTCTGCAATTTTATCCCCATCCGCGGAAAAGATCAGAAATATACTGAAGAGATAATGGCAATGGTGGTCCCCGGCGGCACTACATGGATGAATTACTCTATGATACATTATCCGACTCAAAGACGTGTTTTCAACGCATATAAACAATTCGGCGGCTACGGAGGGATCGAGAAATTTCTGCCGTACTGGAACAACAGTGATTATCTGACAGTTTCAAACAAAGATATAAAAGCAACTGTTATGGTTCGCGGTAAAAATGCACTTTTATTGATTGGCAACTGGAATAAACAGCAAATCAATGCTATATTTACTTTCAAGAATTTGAAAGTTGAAAAAATTATTGATTGTGACAGCAATAGAGCAGTCAAAATGCAGAAAAATTCTTTTTCTGCTCCGATTGCAGGAAAGAATTTCAAAATCTTTTTGCTCAACTTGAAATAAGGGAAAGAAAAACTTTATGAAAATAAAGACAAAATTGTGCAGTTCTCTGCTTAAAATAATGCCTGATACCATGCCGGAAGGGAAATTTCCGTTCCGGCAGTGCCTTGCAAGGAGAAGTATTTTCTTTTCAATTGGCATATTGTCCGGTTGATTTTCAGCGGCATGAACTTGCAATAAGTATAAATTCTCCCCTTAAAGAGTATATAAAATGCCGCAGTGTCGAACTTGTCCCTGTCAATTATCCGGGACAGCTTTTTGATGATGATTATCTGTCGAAAGTTCCGGGGCTGTATCCTGACCGTCTGGCGGATTTTTCAAAAAAGCCGCTGCGTGCATTGCTCGGGCAATGGCGGTCAATCTGGTTGAGTGTCGAGATACCGTCCGATTGTCCGGGCGGCAAATATCCGATAGAAATAACTGCCGCTGTAAATGATCCGCAGGTAAAACGCAAAGTTTCAAGCCGGCAGACATTTACTCTTGAAGTCATTCCGCTGCAGTTGCCGCCGCAGACTTTGACTTTTACAAATTGGTTTCATCCCGATTGTCTTGCTGATTATTACAACTGTGAAATGTTGAGTGACAAACATTGGGAACTCATTGAAAATTTTCTTCTCAATGCAGTAAAACACGGAATAAATCTTTTGCTGACTCCGCTTTTCACCTTGCCGCTTGATACAGGTGTAGGTTTGGAACGTCCGACTTGCCAGTTGGTCAAAGTGATTCGCCGCAACGGCAAATATTCTTTTGATTTCACTCTGCTTGACAAATGGTTCAAACTTGCCCGCAAATGCGGTATCAAAGAGTTTGAAATGTCACATTTTTTCACCCAGTGGGGGGCAGAGTTTACACCGAAAATAGTCGCCGATGCCGATGGTACTGAAAAACGCATTTTCGGCTGGGATGTCAGAGCCGATTCAGCAGAATATGCAGAATTTCTCGATGCTTTTCTACCCGCGTTGACCTCATATCTCAAAGCGAACGATATGCAGGACAAAGTCTATTTTCATTGTTCTGACGAGCCGTACAAAAAGCATTTGAAAAATTATTGTTATGCGGCGAAACTGCAGAATAAATATCTTGAAGGCTTCCGCATTATGGATGCTATGAGTGATGTTGAGTTTTATAAACTCGGCTTTGTTACACATCCCATTCCGATAGAGGCGGCATTAGATGATTTTATTAAAGCCGGAGTTCCGGAACTTTGGACATATTACTGCTGCGGTCCTGCGGATATTTATCCCAATCGTTTTATCACAATGCCTTCTGCCCGCAACAGAGTGCTTGGGACATTGCTTTACTACTATAACATCAAAGGTTTTCTGCACTGGGGATTCAATTTTTATTATGCCCAGTATTCAACACATTTGATAAATCCGTATTGTATAACAGACGGGGACGGGGCATTTCCGGGCGGAGATCCGTTTATTGTTTATCCCGGAAAAGACGGAATACCTGAAGACTCACTGCGGCATGAAGTATTTTTTGAAGCATTTCAGGATCAGAGGGCGTTGCAGCTGTTGGAAAAATACGTTCCGCGGCAGAAAATCATGAAAATGCTTGATAAATTTGCCGAAGGCGGCAAAATGCGTATGGATAAATATCCCCGCGGTGAAGAAAAAATTCTGTCGATACGCAAAAAAATTAATAATATATTGAAAGATATTGCAAAATAAAATCACTCAACTTGTGTCAGATAAAATTTTTCATAACCGGGGAATATTCCCCATAAACATCCTGTGCGGTAACGCAAAACGGTAATTCCATTATTCATCCTGCGTAATGACTTCAAAAAAGCCCAATCAAATTCAAAGCGATCTGCACCTTTGGGTAATCCATTTGCAACAAAACCATCTGCATACCAGAACAGTTTTAATTTTCGTTCCGGCTTGTCGGTAAAAATGGCTGTATTGTCAGCTAAATTTATTTTTAGTGTCCGCCGTGGTTTAGTTTGTTCAGCATCCCGATATGAAGTAAATACAGCAGTAATATTATCGCCTTTGGAAATCTTCAATGGAATTATTTTTTCAGGGCCGGTAAAAAATGGACGGTCAAGAGCCAATTCAAATCTATTGCTGTCTTTTGCCGCATTTTGAGAAATGGTTGTGAGATAATACATTTGACTTTTTTTGCCGGTTCCCATTTTTATATGCAGAATTGTACGCCATGATTTGCGTGACGGACTGCCGCCTGTGGAACTTTCCACATATTCAAATCCCAAGCCGCTATGAGAATAGTGTTGTGCAGAAACAAGCAATACCGCCCGTTCATTGTTTCCGGGAAAGATTTTTACAGAAAAATCCGGACATGCTGCAGGATCAAACTCTGCGGCGGAAGCAGCAAGCGAGAGCAGACAAAAAAAGATAAAGCATAAAACTTTTTTCATATTTATTTCTCCACGACGAAAATCAACCGTCTCAAAGGGAATATACCATCTTCTGCAAGCATTTACAACAGCGGATTGCAGATTTTTGATAATTTTCGGTATCGCAGTTTTTCCTGTGTTTTTATTTTCGATTACAGTTCATGCCTGTTGCAGATGCACCATGTTAGCGTGATTTGATTTGTTGATTATCAATAACTTATAAAACAAAATTCCGTAAAATTCCGTAATTGATATAATCTTATGGCTCTATCGGTGTTGTTGTATATCGTTGTAGCACCATGTAAATTGTTGCTTCATGTGCGCGCAACCAATCAAAAAATCTTGTAAATCTAACATTCAATGTCAGAATTGCAAAGTTTTTATGCTTTTTATCTTTTTATTCCTTGCAATTGTAATATTTAATGTTATATTTACAAAGAAGCGAGGTGAGACTATGATTACAAGACAGATGAGCGAGTTGGTTTTAGAAACCGCAAAACAATACCCGGTAGTTGCAGTCACCGGACCACGGCAATCGGGAAAGACAACTTTATGCCGGGAGTTGTTCCCGGAATATATATATGTGAATCTCGAAAAGCCGGATACGCGCCAGTTTGCCAAAGAGGATCCGAATGGATTTCTTGCACAATTTTCCAGTCCGGTGATTCTGGATGAAGTTCAGCGTGTTCCGGAACTTTTCAGTTACATTATGCCATTGGTGGATGAACACAGAAAAATGGGAGAATTTATTCTCTCCGGCTCACAAAATTTTCATTTGCAGGAAGCAATCAGTCAGTCTCTTGCCGGGCGTTGTGCAACTTTAAAACTGCTGCCGCTATCCTGCCGAGAGATTAACAATCAAAATAATCATGATATTTTTCAGTTGAGTACCGAACCATTGATTACAAAAAACAGTTCTGCTTCGGCTTTTGAACAGATATTCAAAGGCGGATATCCCCCGATTTATGACCGCAATATAAATCCGACGAACTGGTATGCTCAATATGCTCAAAGTTATTTGGAACGTGATGTCAGAAGCTTAGTCAATGTTGGCGACCTTGAAACGTTTGAACGATTTCTGCGACTGGCAGCCGGGAGAAGTGGACAGATTCTCAATATGGATTCGCTTGCCTCTGATGCTGGAGTTTCACCGGTCACAGCCAAACGCTGGATTTCATTGCTGACGGCAAGTTATATTACATATCTTCTGAAACCGCATTCAAAAAATTTTAATAAGCGTTTGATCAAAACGCCTAAGTTGTATTTCTATGATACCGGACTGCTCTGTTATTTGTTGAATATCCGTTCGGTTAGTGATTTGGAACTTCACAGCCAACGAGGGGCGATTTTTGAAACTTTTATCATTTCGGAGCTGGTAAAATCAAGTTACAATTCCGGAATCGAACCCCCGTTTTATTTCTGGCGGGATTCTCAAGGACACGAGGTTGACCTTCTTGTCGAAAATGGAGAAAAACTATTGCCGATAGAAATCAAATCCGGACAGACAGTGGCAAGCAGTATGTTTTCCAATTTGGACTATTGGCAGAAACTATCCCAATACGAAGGCGGTATGTTGATTTACGGTGGAGCAGAATCCTATACACGCAAGGGGATGATGGTCAGAAGCTGGCAGGAAATATAACAGGCAACTCAATATTAAGAAAAACTTGATTTTTATATAACGTTTTTTCGGATACCAGAAATCATGGCAAAAAAATCTATGGATAGCAAGACCGGCTTGCCATCCGTAGCTTTAGCGAAGGATGGTGGGCGTAGCAGAACTCGACCACGCCGCAGGCGGGGAGCGTGAGTAACGCAGACCGTAAGGTCGAGCAGATGCGTCAGCATCGGCGGTGTCAACCGCCAAACGCTGGGCACAACGAAGTGAGCGTGAGCATCGCAGACCGAAGGTCGAGCAGATGCGTCAGCATCGGCGGTGCCAACCGCCAAACGCTGGGCACAACGAAGTGTGCGTGAGTAACGCAGACCGAAGGTCGAGTAACGCAGGGCAATCTGAAATAAAAACGTTTTCTGCAACAGGCAGAAGGTAATATAAAAAGAAAAGACTGACAGCAAATTTATTTGCAATGTCAGTCTTAATTTGTTATATAACGTTTTTTCGGATACCAGAAATCATGGCAAAAAAATGGTGGGCGTAGCAGAACTTGACCACGCCGCAGGCGGGGTGCGTGAGTAACGCAGACCGAAGGTCGAGTAACGCAGGGCAATCTGAAATAAAAACGTTTTCTGCTGCAGGCAGAAGATAATATAAAAAGAAAAGACTGACAGCAAATTTATTTGCAATGTCAGTCTTAATTTGTTATATAACGTTTTTTCGGATACCAGAAATCATGGCAAAAAAATGGTGGGCGTAGCAGAACTCGACCACGCCGCAGGCGGGGAGCGTGAGTAACGCAGACCGAAGGTCGAGTAACGCAGGGCAATCTGAAATAAAAACGTTTTCTGCGACAAGCAGAAATTAATATAAAAAGAAAAGACTGACAGCAAATTTATTTGCAATGTCAGTCTTAATTTGTTATATAACGTTTTTTCGGATACTAGAAATCATGGCAAAAAAATCTACGGATAGCAAACCTGACGGCTTGCCATCCGTAGCTTTAGCGAAGGATGGTGGGCGTAGCAGAACTCGAATCTGCGACCTTCACGATGTCAACGTGACGCTCTAACCAACTGAGCTATACGCCCGACTTTTTATCGGATGCAACCCCTAACTTGTTGCAATATCCTTACAATACTGCATTTTTTGAAAAATTCAAGTCCTTTTTCAGATTTTTTTTGATTTTTTTTCGCTTTATACTTGACAACAGTACTTTTTTGTTGTAAGTTGTCTGTATGGATTATATTTGTAAATATAAAACGGAGGTTTACTTTGGCTCGTGATGCAAAATATATCGTTGAACTGATGCTGGAAACGGGAATGATTTCCCCTGAACAGCTTGAGGATGCTCAACGTGATTTCGATTTAAATCCGAACAGCGGAGATATTGTTGATGTGATTTTGAGAAAAGGTTTTGTTACTTCAACCGATTTGACTGCGATGCTCGCTCAACAATACGGTATGGAAATGATCGACCTGACCCGTTATGAACTCCCTGAAGAGGTGCTCGCCCTGCTTGACCGGGAAACTGTAAAAAAATACAATGTCATTCCTCTCGGTCTGCATGATGATATTCTGACTATTGCAATGTCTGATCCTACAGATGTTGATACTCTTGATGCTTTGAGGTATATGCTTGGCAAAGATGTTGATGCCGTCATCGCACCCAAAGTTCAGATTGATAAGATTATCGGTGAACATTACCGCAGTATTGCCGACAGTGTTGAAGCCATGATCGGCGATATCGAATCGCAAATCGAAAAAGTCGATATCAATTCAATGATCGGTTCTGCAGAAATCGTTGAAGATGATTCAACTCCAATCATCCGTCTGGTTCAGAAAATTCTCGCAGATGCATACAAAATGAAGGCTTCCGATATTCATATGGAGCCGATGGAAAAACGTTACCGTATCCGTTACCGTATTGACGGAGCCCTCCGTGAAGTTGATGCACCGCCTAAATATATTCAGGCAAACCTTACCAGCCGTCTCAAAATTATGGCTCGTCTGGATATTACTGAAAAACGTATCCCGCAGGACGGACGTATTCAATTTAAAGTCGGCGACAAAGATATCGACCTCCGTGTGTCAAGCATTCCGACAACTTTCGGTGAAAGTATCGTTATGCGTATTCTGGACAAGGCAAGTATTCAGCTGGATATTCCCAAACTCGGTTTTTATTCAGATGACCTCGAACTGGTTAATAAGATTATCAGTATGCCGGACGGTATCTTTCTGGTTACCGGTCCGACCGGTTCCGGTAAAACCACCAGTTTGTACGCCTTTTTGAATACTATCAATACTCCGACCCGCAAAATAATCACTGTTGAAGACCCTGTCGAATATCAGCTCGCCGGTATCAATCAGGTGCAGGTGGACAAAGTTATTGATATGACTTTTGCCGCCGCTCTGAGGTCAATGCTCCGTCAGGCTCCCAATATCATCATGGTCGGTGAAATCCGAGATTATGAATGTGCATCAATTGCTATCAATGCAGCGTTGACAGGTCACCTTGTTTTCAGTACCCTGCATACCAACGACGCTCCCGGTGCCATCACCCGTCTCGTCGATATGGGAGTCAAACCGTTCCTGGTTGCAACCGCTGTCCGTGCGGTTATGGCTCAACGTCTGCTCCGCCGGATCTGTCCCAACTGCAAGCGTGTTCATAAACCCACTCCGCAGGAAATCGATATGCTGCAGCTTACCGACGAATACCTCGCAAATCATGAGTTTTATGAAGGCGGCGGTTGTGAAGTATGTCACAACACAGGGTACAAAGGACGTATCGGTATTTATGAAATCTTCATTGTCAATGAAGACCTTGCCAAACTTATTTTCGCCAATAAACCCGCCGGTGTTATCCGCGAAGCCGCCCGCAAAATGGGTATGCGTTCACTGCGTGATGACGCGATCCGGAAAGCTGAAGCAGGAATTTCAACGCTTCAGGAAGTAATTACTGTAACCCTTATGGATGAGGTTTGATATTATGTTGGACGCATCAAATATTGCACTTATAGATCTTTTGAAAAATGCACTCGCTGCAACTCATCCGGATTTTGATAATCAGGTGGAGGAAATTATTGAAGAACATGAACGCAGCGGTAAACCGATCATTGAAATCGTTGAAAATTACGGAATTTTGAACGAAGATGAAATTCTGCAGCTTATTGCCGATTCGCTCGGTACTGAAGTATGGGATTTTAAATCTTCTGATATCAACAAAAAAATTATTGATATGGTTGATGACAATACTGCCAGAAGTTATTGTATTGTGCCGGTGGCTTTTGAAGATGATGTTCTCAAGATTGCAGTCAAAGATCCGTTTGATTTCCAGACTATTGACTCTTTGAGCTTCATTCTCGGTCAGACTCTGCAGGTCGTGATCGTCAAAATAGATCAGCTTGAACGTGCACTTGACCGCTACTATCCTGAACGTGAAGAAGATATCGACTCTATTATTATGGAGATGGGCTACAAGGAATTTGACGAGGATTCAGATGTGCGTGACCTTGAAGATGCTGCAAATGATGCCCCTATTATCCGTTTTGTGGACGTTGTCATGCAGCAGGCGATCCGTGACCGTGCATCCGACATTCATTTTGAGCCGTTTGAGAAAAATTTCCGTATCCGATACCGCGTTGACGGTGCATTGTATGAAATGCCGCCGCCGCCGAAATCAATGGCTATTCCGGTCATCAGCCGTGTGAAAATCATCTCCGGGTTGAACATTTCTGAAAAACGCCGTCCGCAGGACGGACGTATTCAGCTCCGTGTCGGCGGCCGTCCCATCGACCTTCGTGTATCCTGTCTGCCGACTTCTTACGGAGAATCTGTGGTGCTTCGTGTTCTTGACAGAACGGTGGTCAATCTGGATCTGGAGGCACTCGGTCTGTCGCAGAGTATTTTGAAACAGCTCCGCGAACTTATCCATTTGCCGAACGGCATTCTGCTGGTTACGGGGCCGACCGGTTCCGGTAAAACCACTACGCTTTATTCCGCATTGAAGGAGATCAACGATCCTGCTGACAAACTTCTTACTGCAGAGGACCCCGTTGAATACGATATTGAAGGTATTATGCAGGTTCCGATCAATGATGCTGTCGGTATGACATTCGGCAAAGCATTGCGTGCGTTTCTGCGTCAGGACCCCGATCGCATTCTGGTCGGTGAAATCCGTGACTTTGAAACGGCCCAGATTGCGATTGAAGCGTCTCTGACGGGGCACTTTGTTTTCAGTACTCTGCATACAAACGACTCTGCAAGTACAGTTACACGTCTGATCGATATGGGGGTTGAACCTTTCCTTATATGTTCATCACTTTCAGGGGTTTTGAGCCAGCGTCTTATCCGCCGTGTATGCCCGAACTGCAAAGTTGAATATGATCCGACCGACGAAGACCTTGAAAGACTTCAGCTCACCCGTGAGGAAGTTGCAGGACACAAATTCTGTTACGGCAAAGGCTGCAAAAAATGCAACAACACCGGTTATAAAGGACGTAAAGCCATCGTTGAACTTATGGTTATTGACAACTCCATCCGTGAACTTATTTATGCCAACGCTCCCATGGCGAAAATCCGTGATCGTGCTATTGAAAACGGTATGCTTGCCATCCGTGATGACGGTATTCTCGCTATTCTTAATGGCGAAACCAGCGTTGACGAAGTCGTCAAATACACCATGGTACGCTGAAAATCTCAGATGGAATATCTGTTGTTTTTATGCTTTCAGCTTTAAAAAAATATTTCGGATTTGATCGTTTTCTGGATAATCAGCAGCAGATCGTTGACAGCATTATGCAGGGAAATGATCTTTGCGTGGTCATGCCGACGGGAGCGGGCAAATCTTTGTGCTATCAGCTGCCCGCATTGATGAAAAACGGTTATACCATTATTGTTTCGCCGCTGATTTCTCTGATGAAGGATCAGGTTGATCAGCTTCGAGCCAAAGGTATTCCAACCGGATGCATAAACAGTTCCATACCGCTTGCTGAACAGCAGCAGTGTATGTCCGATATTGTTATGGGCAAAATAAAATTGCTGTATGTTGCTCCTGAACGGTTCGGTGCTTTTTCATTCCGCAATCTGCTGGAACATTGTCCGCCGGAAATGCTGGTTGTTGATGAAGCTCATTGCATCAGTCAGTGGGGACATGATTTCCGGCCGTCCTATTTAAAAATCGGCGAGTTTGCCGGTCAGTTCAAAATCCGTCAGATATGTGCATTTACTGCTACAGCCACTCCGCAGGTCAGAAAAGATATAAAAACTCAACTTCGCCGTGAAAATATGCAGCTGGTTGTTGCCGGCTTCAAACGGCCGAATCTGGCGTTTGCAGTTCAGCAGTGTTCGCGGCAGGAGAATAAATTTGAAGCCATCCGCAAGTTGCTCAAAAAACCGGCTCCGACAATCATTTACAGTGCCACCCGTAAAAATGTTGAGGATATTGCCGCTGAATTTGACTGCATTGCATATCACGCAGGGATGTCTGATGATGAACGCAAAGAGGCACAGGACAGATTTATGAATGATCCGTGTCCGGTGCTTGTTGCCACCAATGCTTTCGGCATGGGCATTGACCGCAAAGATGTCCGCCGTGTCATTCATTATAATATTCCCGGTTCGCTGGAGGCTTATTATCAGGAGGCGGGACGTGCGGGGCGTGACGGAGAAAATTCCGAGTGTATTCTGCTTTTCTCGTACAGTGATAAATTTGTCCATGAGTTTATGATAGAGATGAATAATCCGCCGCAGGATGCCGTTGCGGAACTCTGGGGTCTGCTGCTGCGTCTTGCTTCGGAAAGAAAAACACTTTCGCTTGAGATTTCTGCTTCCGACCTTGCAAATATGCTTGTAAAATGCAAAAATGATTCCATGGTTTCAAGTTCTCTTGCAATTCTTGAAAAAAACGGCTTCATTGAACGCGGATACCGTACCCAAAACAGTGGAACTATTGTTTTCGGCGGCAATTTAAAAATGCTTGCAGGTCAGCATTGTCTGGAAAAAACTCAGCGGTCGCGTTTCATATCCAGAATGCTCAAATATTACGGTGATGCACTGGCAAATCCGATTTCCTGTACTTATGCGGAAATGGCGGGCATTGCAGGTTTGAATGTGGAACAGACAAAACGGGTCATCCGGGCATTGAACGGCGATGTTCTGTCATGGGATGCACCTTTTGCGGGGCGTTCGATAGAAATCATTGCCCCCCGGAGGCAGGTTGCAGAGATTGATTTCAAACTGCTCAAAGAGAAATATGAATTTGAACTTTCCAGACTTAACGAAGTTATCCGTTATACCAACACGTCCGGCTGCCGTCAGACTTTTATTACCGATTATTTCGGTGAAGATACAGGCAGCTGGCAGTGCGGAGCGTGTGATATTTGCAGCCGTGATGCATTTGCTTCAGTCAGGAAAGAGTTGTCAAATGCTGAAAAAACGACGGTACATATCATACTCAAGGCGATTGACCGTTTCAACGGCAAACTGGGTGCAGGCAAAATAAGTGCCATTCTCGGCGGTTCCATGCGTGCGGATATTGTGGAATGGAACTATGACCGCTCCCCGGCTTTTGGCAAATTGAGCTTTTTAAAACAGAATAAAATTATGCAGTTTATGCGTCGGATGGAGAGTGCCGGTTTGATTGCCCGTACAAATTCAGAATATCCATGTCTTGAACTTACTGCCGAAGGATATGCCTGTTTGAAAGATATTTCCCGTATCCCCCCGCTGTGACGCTGACGCATGAATGTTTGCGGTTATGTGGTGTCGGGCTGTTTTTCGGCGGACTTTGCCACATTTGGTTATTGCTGCTTTTTTGCTTATACAAATGCTATATTCCCAATATGGGGAGATAACTTATTTTGTGCTTTTTTGCAGGGGCTTACGCCGCCCCTGCACCCGGCGCCGGGTACGACCCGGTGCGATATTACGCTGGTGCGTGAATGTCGGCGGCTGGGTAGTGTTTAGCTATTTTTTCGGCGGAATGTTCGATTTCTCCTCCCCTATATAAAAGCGGGTGGAACGCTAGGGAATGAGCAATCAAATCTTCCGCCGGATTAGCCACATCAGGGGTATGCCGTTCGTTGCTGTCGCAACTCACTATACC
>JAFVUZ010000091.1 GCA_017502435.1 Lentisphaeria bacterium | reverse complement strand
TTTGACTACACTGAAGGCAGTGATACGATCATTGCCGGAACAAACTCCGCTGGAGAACTTTTTTCTGTTTCCAATAATGAAATTAAAAATGTCCGTGCTGAAAAAGTATCTGTATCGGGTAATATTTTAATTTCAGACAGTCATTTTTCAGGTGATTTATCGACAAGTGGCAATGTTACTATTACC
The DNA here is from genome assembly GCA_017502435.1 of Lentisphaeria bacterium. Taxonomy (GTDB): domain Bacteria; phylum Verrucomicrobiota; class Lentisphaeria; order Victivallales; family Victivallaceae; genus RGIG5270. The sequence goes on along the minus strand of JAFVUZ010000091.1, from coordinate 6,359 downwards.
GGAGATATTCTTTTGAATGGTATGTTTAACTTTCACTCCGGAACAACAATAACAGCGGCTTCATTGACAGCATCATCTGGCGAGCATAAGTACTCCATTTGGGGAGAAGGTGTTCTTGTAGAAAATTCATCTTTGACTTTCAATGGCGGTGCATATGTTGAAATGGTATCAGGTATAGAGGTTAATAATTCATTTATTTACGGAAATACATTGATATACTTACACGGAGGTGAATATTCTAATGTAACCGTTGATGCGACCCCCTACTTCCGCGTGCGGGGAACCATTACGCTGAATGATACTTTTTATATTGAAGATAATACTTGTTCGGATTGGTTGGCTTATGGTTCTATTGATGCCAATGGACAGACTATTGTTGTTGACTATACTGAACGCAGCGTGCTTGATGATGCATTGCTTATGGTTAATAAAATACGCAATGCCGAAATAGTCATAAACATCAATTCCGATCAGGTTCTCGGGACTTATGCTATGGCGACTAATGCTTCGCAGATTGGTCAGGGGGATGAAAAGGGTGTTTGGGATGTTGATACAAATACCTGGAAGTATCAGGGGGCGGTTTATGGCGATTTGGACGGAGTTATTGAACTGCGGGATGAAAACGGTGTCTTTATTGCCAACTGTACCGTTAATGGTGATACCGAATATTCCGGTCGGTACAACTATACTGTTAACGTTGATGCCAATGGCAATATGAATTTGACAATCGGTATCAACTCCCGTGAAGGGCTTGCCTTTGCCGCTGACGGTTATAATAATAACAGTTTTGCCAAGGCAACCAAACTTACAGGCAATGTCGGTTCATTGGATAAACTTACCATTGATTCAGCCTCCGATGTTGACTATTACAAATTCACTCTCGATACCGCCGGACGTGCCGCAAGTTCCATCGGTATTGATTACAAAATGTGGAAGGGCGACCTTGACCTTTATCTTTATGACAGTAAGGGCAACCTCGTTGATTATGCCAAGAGCGTAACTGACAATGAAGTGCTTTCACTGCACAAACTTGCCGCCGGTGACTATTATCTGAAAGTGGTCGGTTATGAAGGCAATACCAATGAATACACTCTCAACTGGAATTTGCCGCAGGTTTCAACTTTGAACGATGCCACCGAAAGCGGTAACGACAAAGCGCACAGTTATCACTTGGGCAAGCTCCGGGAATCCGTTTCCGTCAATGCCGCCATTTCCGATGCCAATGATGAAGACTACTTCATGTTCATCCTCGAAAAAGGCATGACCAGTGCCGACAGTATTTCAATTACTTATGACAGAACTGAAGCCGAACTTGATTTCTATATTTACGGTTCCAACGGCAAAGACCTTATCGGCAGAGGCGTTGAATCTTACGAAAACGGCATGACTGTCAATACTATCAACTTTGCAGGTTTCAAGCACGGTGTCTATTATGTCCGTGTCGTCAGTGCCGACGGCGGTGCAGTGGATTACACCCTCAATGCCAATATCGGCTCCAATGATGTAAATCCAGACAAATGGGAAAATAACAACTCTCTTAAAAAAGCTTCAAATCTCTACGCTCTCAATGGCACAGAAACTATTGAAAATCTTTCCATTCACAGTGTTGATGATGTGGATTATTTCAAATTCAAGATTCTGGAAGATGGTTCTGTTGACGATTATATTGCGATTAATCACAACGCAAAACTGGGCGATCTGGATATTGAAATCCTTGACCTCGACGGCAATGTGGTCGCATATTCCCGCACTGCGGAAGATACGGATACTGTCAGTTTGAACGGTTTGAAAGCCGGTGAATATTATGCAAAAGTTGCAGGTTACAACAATACTGTAAATAATTACACTCTGGATTATCATTTTACCAATTCCGCACTCATTGCTTCTGACGTTTATGAAGGAATTGAGGATTTGAACGGAGCCATTGACATCCGCCAGAGCCAAACGATCAGTGACTTGAGTATCGCTTCGGTTAAACGTGAAGACGAAACCCGTGCCGATACTTTCAAAATCACTCTTGAATATCACGGCTGGAAATCAAGCAAAATAATTTTGACAGATTACCGCTCTGACTGGGAAGGTTTGAACTATGTTATTTCAACCGATGCAGCCGGAAAAAATGTTGTTGCCGAAGGAATCGGTTCTGAAATTTCTCTTGCCGGATACAAAGCCGGTGAATATTATCTGACTGTCGATACTCCGGTTGAAAATCAGTACAGTAATTATTCTGTTATCGCACAGCATATTCCCGACAGCAATGCAGAAATCGAAAATACATGGAGCATTTTCGTTTATCTTGCCGGTGACAACAACCTTGAAGGTGCTTATCTGACAGAACTTCTCTATATGCAGCAGGCAATTCTGCCCGAAAATGTCGAAGTTTATGTTCTCATGGACCGCAGTGAAGGTTATTCTACCGCACAGCGTGACTGGACCGATACAAGAGTCGGTAAGATCCGCCACAGCAACGGTGGAGCAGTTGCTGTAGAATGGATGTATTTTGAAGGTGTTGACACTGATACATACATGAATACTTCCAACCTTGATCAGATGAAAGAATGGGATACCGGCAGCATTTCAACTCTTGAAGCCTTCCTTGACTGGGGTATGCAGACCGGACGTGCAGATAATTATGCATTGATTATGAAGGATCACGGAACTTCTCTCGGCTGGAACTCTTCAGACGAAACCAGCAACTCAATGCTGAGTATTACAGAAATTTCAGACTTGCTCAAACAGGATAAATATGATGACCTGTCAGTTGTTGCTTTTGACCAGTGTCTCATGGGCAGTGACGTGGTAATTACTGAAATGGAAAAAGCGGTCGAATACACTGTCGCCTCCGAAGCTGTCGGATACACTCCGAATCAGTTGATGATGTACAAAGTGTTGTTCAACAGTCTTGAAACGGATATGACGCCGGAGGAATTGGCTGAAAAAATGGTTGCCAGCTGCAACTGTTCAGGTAAACTTGACTTGACATTGGCAGCGTTTGATACCGAAAATACTTATCTTTCGACGGCATTGAATAACTTTGCTGCGAATGCTGCTGAATTTAACTATGCAGACTGGACGGCAATATGCACATCTTTCGGAACTGCATTCAATTACGGGGATGAAATCTGTGCATTTTCCGACTTGCTTTCAATACTCAAAGAAACGCTGAACTTTACTGTTTCATCCGTTCTTGAAGGTGCTCTCAATAAACTTATTTCAGATGTCAGCGAATACGTTATCAAAGCGGCCCAGATCACTCCTGCGGCCTATGGAAACGGTCTGGCAGTATTCAATCCGGTACTTTCAAGCGATCAGATGAATCAATATTATTATGTCGGCGGAGGAACTCTGGATTACTATGCCAGCAGTATAGGTCAGATGGCATGGGGTGATTTTCTCTATACAGTCGGTAAACTTGCCGGAGATGTTTCTGCATATATGACTGAAAATATCGGCAAACTTACATTTAACGACTTCGACTACTACTTCGGAGAAGAAAACAAAGAAATCATAATCAATCTCGGTGCATTTTCAGGTGACGGAATAACTCTTGAAGGACTTTATGTCGCAGAAACGGCCCGTTTCAACCTTGAACTTCTGCAAGCAGGAATCGAAGGCGATGCGATCCGTATTGCTGCAGATAATCCAGATGCAAATATCACCATCACTCTGATTCAAACAAAACCGACTCTGATGGGCGAAGAAAGAACAGTACGCCGTACAAGCAACGATGGAATTCTTTCACTTGCCGGAGTAGATTTTGCCAAGGCCGGAGTTTATTCCGATTACGAACTGGTTATCTCCACCGACAAAGCCACAAGTTATACTATGAGTTTTGAGGCAAACTGGGCAAGCGGTGTTGACCGTTTTGATTTTGCCAGAACCAACAGCATTGATTCAGCCAAAGGCGGCAATAATGTCATTGACAAAGCCACTCAACTTGCAGCCGGAAATTATGCAGGCTTGCTGACTTATACCGGCGATGCGGATTATTATCAGCTGAATACAGTTTACGCCGATGAACTTGATGTTATTATATCCGGCGAAGGTTTGTCCGTTAAAGAATTTGATGCTGACGGAAAAGAAATTAAAACCGCCGTCTTTGAAAACGGCAAATACATTATTACTGTAAGCAATGGCAATTATCTGTACGTTGAAGGAAATGCAAATATTTCTAAAAACAAAGTAAACAGTTATTTCATGCAGATCAGCGATACAGCAAGCACCTATCTCGATTACGCCGTAGTCCCCCTGCCCTCAATTTCTGTTGAGGCAGATACACAAACGATTGTAAAAGAATTGTTGGTAACTGTCACAATCTCTGACGGTGCTGAAAGTTATTACTCTACTGATTTGATAAACTGGATAAAATTTGAAAATACAGTCACACTTACTCAGAACGGAGTTTATTACTTCAAAGCCTCCAAAAATGAATTGGACAGCAATTACACAACTTTGGAGGTCAGCAATATTGACTCTGCTGCTCCGACTCTGGAAATCACCGGAAACGCAACAGAATGGACAAACAAAGATGTCGTTCTGACTGCTGTTGTCAGCGACGGAGTTGTTGAATATTTTGCAAACGGCAAATGGACCACCGGTAACCGTTTGACCGTCTCTGAAAACGGAACTTACCAATTCAGAGTTACCGATGAAGCCGGAAACGTCACTGAAAAATCTGTTGTCGTCGATAAGATTGATAAAGTCTCTCCGACTCTGGAAGTCACTGGAAATGCCGAAACTTTAACAAATAAAGACGTTGTCTTGACCGCAACCGCAAGTGACGGAAAAATCGAATATTTTAACGGTAAAAATTGGGTCACAGGCTCGATTTTGACTGCAACCGAAAACGGAACATATCAGTTCAGAGTTACTGACCTTGCGGGTAATGTTACTGAAAAATCTGTCATCGTTGACAAAATTGACAAAGTCGCATCGACTTTGGATGTTACAGGCAACGCAACCGAATGGACCAACAAAGATGTTATTCTTACTGCTGTTGTCAGTGATGGCGTTGTTGAATACTTTAACGGTAAAAACTGGATTGCAGGTTCAACTCTGACCGCAACCGAAAATGGAACATATCAGTTCAGAGTTACCGACGAAGCCGGAAACGTCACTGAAAAAGAAATTGTTGTTGATAAAATCGACAAAGTCGCACCGACTCTGGAAATTACAGGCAATGCAACAGCATGGACCAACAAAGACGTTGTCTTGACCGCAACCGCAAGTGACGGAAAAATCGAATATTTTAACGGTAAAAATTGGGTCACAGGTTCAACTTTGACAGTCAGCGAAAATGGAACTTATCAGTTCAGAGTTACCGACGAAGCCGGAAACGTCACCGAAAAAGAAATAGTTGTTGACAAAATCGACAAAGTCTCTCCGACTTTGGAGGTTACAGGCAATGCAACAGAATGGACCAACAAAGATGTTATTTTGACTGCAAATGTCAGCGACGGTGTTGTCGAATACTTTGACGGTGAAAACTGGGTCGCAGGTTCAACTTTGACCGCAACCGAAAACGGCACTTACCAGTTCAGAGTTACCGATGAAGCAGGAAATGTCACTGAAAAAGAAATTGTTGTTGACAAAATCGACAAAGTCGCACCGACTTTGGAAATTACAGGCAATGCAACTGCATGGACCAATCAGGATGTTATTCTGACCGCCAACGTCAGCGACGGTGTTGTCGAATATTTTGACGGCGAAAACTGGGTTGCAGGTTCAACTTTGACCGCAACCGAAAATGGAACATATCAGTTCAGAGTCACCGACGAAGCCGGAAACGTCACTGAAAAATCTGTCACTGTGGACAAGATCGACAAAGTCGCTCCTGTTATCAGCAATATCACCGCCAATATAACAGAATTGACCAATTCAGATGTCATAGTTTATGCTGATTTCAATGATGCCAATTTGAGCAAAATGCAGTTCAAAATAGGCAATGGCCTCTGGCAGAATTATGACAACGGTGTTACCATGACCGAAAACGGAACGGTTTATTTCAAAGCGGAAGATGCCGCTGGCAATATTATTGAAGAGGCTTATACAATAAATAATATTATAAAAATCGGTCCTGTTCTGAACATTTCAGTTTCCACCTCAGAATTTACAAATCAAAAAATCACAATCACACTGGACTGCACCTCAGAATTTACAGATATTACTTGTATTCAGTATCGTTTGGCCGATAGTGAATGGCTTGATTATACCGGAGCATTTGATATTGATGAAAATCAGACAATTTATTTCAGAGCTTATGACAGTGTAGGCAATATTGCACAAAAATCCATAAATATCACTAATATCGACAAAGTTGCACCGACTTTGGAAATCACCGGAAATGCAACAGAATGGAC
>JAFVUZ010000007.1 GCA_017502435.1 Lentisphaeria bacterium | reverse complement strand
TAATATTTTGAATTGGGAAAACCAGGCAGGAGCGAACTGCCCGGTCTTCACAAGTTTTTGAACTGTTTCAGAGAGTTCTGCCATCGTTTCACCCATTCATTTTGCACGGATCGGCATAACGATGTAGAGAAAATCACCGTTTGTCAGCATGACCGGACTTGTGGGATCATTGATTTTCATGGTCAAAGCGTCTCCGTGAAAATATTTGAACGGAGCCAGCAGATATGACAAATTGAATACTACTTGAAACGGTTCTCCCTGATACGGGAGCATCAGTTTATCCCGACCTTCGCCAACTGCGGTACTTTGGGCGAAAAGCTCCATTTCCTCTGAACCGAATTTCAGCGTGACTGATCCGTTAGCCTCTGTCAAAGGTATTCCCACCAGATCCAGAGATTCAATCATCTCTTTTTTCTGCAAAACGACTTCGTTTTTGAATGATGCCGGAATGATATTCTGATAATTCGGGTAACTGCCTTCCAGAAGTTTTGACATCAAAACGGTATCGCCCAAATCAATGCGGATCATCTTGCTGTTCAGTTCCAGAGTAACTGTCCCATCACTTCCGAGAAGCCGTTTGGTCTCAATGGCTGTTTTCAACGGCAGTACAAAATTGAAAAACTCTTCCGGCATCTTTTCCGGCGTTTTCTCGATCACAGCCAGCCGCTTGCTGTCAGTTGCGGCAGCCGCAAAAACGCCATCTTTGCCGGTAAAACAGATGCCTTTAAGGATTTTTCTGGAATCATCGTAGGAGCAGGCGTATGAAACGGCATCGATCATTTTGACAAAATCACTTTGCCGGATACAGACTTTTTGCTCCGGTTCAAATTCAAAGAGTTCCGGAAACTCTTTGGGATCAATACCCAGGAGAAAGAAATCGGCGTTGCCGCATTGGATGGCAGTATGGAACTGGTCATTGCTTTCAAATTCGATCTCTTTGTCTTTGAGTTTGCTGACCAGAGCCAACAGACTTTTTGACGGGATAGTGGTAATACCTTCAATTTCCACTTTTGCCCGCAATGTGGTCGTAAGACGGATTTCCAGATTGGTGGCAGTCAAGGTCAAAGTATCATCCTTTGCCTCAACATACAAATTGTTCAAAATCGGCATTGCGGTTTTGCGATCCACAACATTGCAGACCTTCTGCAAGTGTTCCAACAGTTTTGATTTTTCAACAGTACACTTCATTTTACTTATCCTTTCTTTGGGTAAACGGTTTGTTCGGACACCGTAAAGAGCGTCCGCCACCGGCATACGGCGGCGGGAAAGCGATTGCCGGACAAAGCGTTAATTTTTTATCGGGATCGGATTCATCCTGCCGTTATCAAGGTTGATGTAAAATCCCCGGTAATCCAAACCGCCTTTGCGGAGCAGCCGCCAGCAAAGTTCCAGTTCAGCGGTTGCCGTCCATTGGTTGACAAAAAGTTCCTGTACGGTCAGAGCTTCAGCCAGAGAACAGCTGGGCAGATTGTTTTCTTTGCGGCGGGTGTTTATCAAATCCGGAATTTCTTTGTACGGATATGGCAACTCTTTACTTCCGTTTCCGATAACGACCTGACCGTAAGTTTGCATTACTCCGGCATCAAGTACATAGGGGCCATTGCGTTTGGGCAGTGTTTGAAATATCTCTTTGCGGGATTTTCTGGAATCTACACAGGCAATGATGATATGTCTTGAATAAGAAGAGTTATTGTAGCGTTCCGGGTGAGCCTTCCAATTCAGAGCGAATCCCAGATTGTAGCGGGACACAAGGACTTCTGCTTTATTAAGTCCAACTTCATTAGGAGCAAAGAGTTGTCTGCCGACATTGGCTTGAGAAACGATATCCGGATCCCAGACATTAACAGCAAGTCCATAAGGATGCCCCAGACTTTTCATGGCAAG
>JAFVUZ010000090.1 GCA_017502435.1 Lentisphaeria bacterium | reverse complement strand
CTCTCCGAGGGGTTCATCGGGCAAGTTTGCGCAAACTTGCCCGCATCACCCTGCCGAGGGTTGACGCAACACGCGTGTTGCGCACTGCGTCGCTTCGCTCCGTGTCGAATCCCTCTCTCTCCGCCATTTTTTTTGCTAAAAATGCCAGGATATCCTGAATGAAATGAAGGCAAATCCCATAAGAGCATTTTTTTTGCAAAAAAATGGCGAACGAAGACGCAAGTCTTCTCTTCACGCTTTTGTGTCAACAAAAGCTCTTCACTCAAAACCGAAGGTTTTCTTCACATCTTCACAAAAAACGAGAAGCCTTGCTTGTGAAGACGCTCCATTTCATTCCGCTTGTGAAGACGTTTCGCTTACGCTCCACTTGTGAAGTTTTCTCCCTGCGGGAGCAAGGATGGTGTTATTATTTTACCGTGCTTCGCTTAAACGGCGACAATCCCATAGAAGCATTTTTTTTGCAAAAAATGCCAGGATAGCCTGAATGTGGAGCATCGACAAAGCAAATTCGGAGTTTGCCGGATACCGCAGACAATTATTGGAAATAAAACTCTATTTTATCTGTCAAAAAATACTCTCTGTTCCCATTGCGGGGAGATAGGAAATTTAGAGAATTTAAGGAGTTTCAGAAAATTTTAAACTCAGGCTTTATAAAAAAACTGCTGCAAAAATTTGAAGGTTTGCAGCAGTTCAGTTGTGATTTTATGTTTGTTATTTGGTAAGTTCAGAATCGGTTTTTATTTTATTCGGTTTACCGACTGACCAGTCGGCTTTTTTGCCTTTGACCTGTTTCGCCAGCCATTGGATAGCGGAAAATGCCAGCAGATTATGTCCGCCTTCGAAAATCGTTATGCGGGTATTATTTGACTGGCGGCGGAAATGTATCTCACGTCCGTCAAGTGACGGATCCTGTTTGTATTTTTTCGCAAGGGCAGGGGGGATGGCTTCATTTTTTACAACATAATCAATATCTTCTTCTGAAACTTTGTCTTTGTCTGCGGCAAGTACATTGAAAGCATTGAAAGTATGACTGACAGGAACACTGCCGGTATGTCCGTCATGAATGCCGGTTGATATATCAATGGGCAGATCCGGGGCATTCGCAAGCCAGCTCAACGGGGAACGCAGAAGACATTCGCGGGCTGCCCTTGCAGATTCCATGGGATTTCCTTCGCAGGCTTTTTCGATATGTTCTGCATAATGGGCAAAACGTGGGGTGTTGATGCACTGTCTGTGCCATGCCGCAATGTCAGAAATCGGACACCATGATGAAACTGCAGCCCAGAGATCGGGACGGCGTCCTGCCAGCAGCAATGAACAATGTCCGCCGCCGGAACCTCCAACCAGATAAACTCTGTTCGGGTCAACGTTGGTTTTTTGTTTCATAAAAGCGACAGCATCTTCAATATCAGAAACGACAAAATCTGAACCGCACGCTTCGGGGGTCCAGTTTGGGCCGCGGAATTTCGGAAAGATCATATTCCAGTCATTTTTTTTGCAGATTGCGGCATATTCTTCATAGACCCGCGAGTGGTCGTAGCTCCAGGTGTGGAGAGCGACGAGAAGCGGACGCGGTTCAGCGGATTTTGCTTTGAAAAAGATAGCCGGCTGCATGGAGCGGTCGATTTTACAGAAGTAAGTTATTTCGGATGCCATGATAAATCCTTTCATAAAAATTTGTTGTTTTGAAATATATATTCAGTGGCAAAAAAAGCAAGATAAATACCGTAAAATAATATGAAAAAAAATTATCAAAAAAATCTTATTTTTACATTTGAAAATCATTCTTTTTTGTGTTATATTTTGCCCCCCTTAAAAAAGAGGGAAACAGTAATAATATCATCAACCATTTAACAATCAAGGAGTTCGCACAATGAAAGAAAGTTCCGCCGCCAAAATCACACTTATTTGCCTCAGTCTCATTGCCATCGTTGCAGGGATGGTTATTTCGGCATTTTTTCTGAGCCGTTTTATGCTGAAAGTCCAGAGGACAACAGAGAAAAGCATTACAGTAAAAGGTGTTGCGGAAAAAGAAATCGTTTCGGATGTTGCGGCATTTTACTGCAATATCAGCGTTGTAAATGTTAATCGTGCCAGCGGCTATACTGATTTGACTAAAAAAGCTGAAGTTTTGAAATCGAAACTGAAAAGTCTCGGCTTCAAAGAATCGATGTTTGAGGATCAGAGTATTTCCTGCGAAGACGTGAACCGGACGATTACGGTCAAAGAAAATAATAAAGATGTGACAAAGAGTGTTTTTGATCATTATGAACTTACATATTCACTGCGGGTACGGACAACCGATGTGCGTCTGGTTGAGAAAAACGTTTTGCGTATATACGAACTTGCGGCAGAGCGATATAACATTGGAGTAGGAACTCCGCAGTATTTCATCAGCAATCCTGAGCAGTATAAACTTGAACTGGTTGACAAAGCGAGTGCATCAGCAGCGGAACGGGCCAGAACCGCAGCGAGCCAGAGCGGCAGTAAACTTGGAGCATTGATCAAAGCGAAACAGGGAGTTATCCAGATTACAGCACCTGCGAGCAATGACACCAGTGATTACGGAGTATATAATACGGGCAGTGTCGTCAAAGTTATGCGAATGGTTATGACCCTTGAATTCTCATTGAAGTAATAAAAATTGGCTGTGTACTAAACGCAGACTGATTTTTTATTACAAGGGGGCTTACGCCGCCCCCTTGTATCCCCGGCGCCGGGTACGACCCGGAGCGATGTGACGCTGGCGCGTGAGTGTCAGCAGCTGGGTGCGGCAGGCTGTTTTTCGGCGAAATTTTCGTTTCGTCCTCCCGCTTTTTTGCGGAATGACGAAACAAATCTTTCGCCGGATTAGCCACATCAGGGGTATGCCGTTCGTTGCTGTCGCAACTCACTATACCCCCGAACCCCCTCAATTTTTTTT
>JAFVUZ010000089.1 GCA_017502435.1 Lentisphaeria bacterium | reverse complement strand
GCCCCCGGGCGTGGATATAAAAGGCTTCGTTCAATGCAGAACTATCAATAACAAACTCCATGCTCCGCCCGATATTTTCCACATAAAAGTAATATTTCCCCGGTGTATTGAAATTGGAATAATCCAACTCCAGCACCTCTTCGCCGGTGAAGGGGATATTTCCCTGATACATTGAATCCTCCCGGCGCATTTTAAGAATACCTTTATATACGGTTTTACCATCGGAACTGCGGCATATTTCAAACTCTTTTCCGGCAAGGTGTTTCAACGGCAACGCTCCGAGGTCCCCCAGCCATGCTCCCATATAGGCATATTTTTGTTTTTGATTTACACCGTTGCCGACCTGATTGAGCTTGAAAATGTTGCTGGGCACAGCCGAATCATACTTTGCAACAGTACCGGCGATACTGACAGTTTCACCATCTTTCAATGGTTTTTCAAAAACAAAATATGCAAAAGTTGTTACATCTGCTTTCCGCAGAATATTGCCGTTTTTATCGCGTAAAAGTGCATTTTCTTTCTGCCAGAAGCCTTGTTTGACAACATTGTGCGAAGTATGCATATACGGCTTGGGATTTTTGATTACCAAAACTTGCGGAGTGAGGAATTCATATCCGACTTCTGCGGCACAACCTTTTTGATCACATCCGGTCAATGCAAAAATCAATAAAACAAAGAGTCTGCTCAATATTTTATTCATGCGGACACCTCAACTTCGCCGGAGACAAATTTCTGACAATATTTGAAAAGAATGCTCAATGCGGCAAAAAGCATCATCATCTGAATAAAATTCACCTGCTGTTTCATCACCCATTCCAATGTGGATTGCAGATATACGGCAGACAAGCCGCCGACGATCCCGACCGGAATGTAAAAGAGTTCTGTTCTGCGTAATTTTTTTACCAGTTTGCACGCCGCAACATAGTAATATCCAAGCCAAGCCAGAAATGCCGCCAATGCCGGAAATCCGCACTCTGCGCCCACAAGAAGGTAACTTGTTTCCACGATACCTTCCTTAAACTCTTTGGGAAAGCGTTTGGGGGCTTCATAGCGGTATTCGCAATAGGGATAAGGCGGATTGATTTTTATGCCCCAGTTATTCAAACCGACACCGGCAAAGGGTTTGTCCTTCATCATATTCCATGCGGATGCCGCAAGATATTGCCGGGTCATAAGAGATTCTTTCGGAGCGTTTTCAAACCGCTTGATAATATTGGGCAGTAAAAGCAGTGCCCCGAAAAAACAGACGAGCATGATCGGCAGCAGTATCTGGATTTTCCGCATGTGGAATTGATAACGCAAAGAGAGCAGCACAGTGATCGCACATCCGAAAGGCAGACAGACCATTGCCCCGCGGGAATAAGTACGCATACATGCCGCTGATGCCGCCAGAAAGAACCCGGCAAACAGAAAACGTTTCCGACCTTTGTTACGGTTGAAGTAATAGGCAAAAAAGACCGGGGCGATCAGACACATATACATCCCCATGCTGTTCTGATGCGGAAAAAGTCCATTCGCCTGATGAATACCTTTGACGTGCTGGAATACCACCGTAAGAAAAGTTACCGCTGCCACGATCCCGAAGCCGGTCATCACGGTATTGAAATCCCGCGTGTAATACAAATAATAATAGGTACAGAGAAAAACGATATACATCATTATCATTTTCCACATTTCAAACCAGCTGAAAAGTGCGTTGTCCGCATTTATCAGCGAG
>JAFVUZ010000088.1 GCA_017502435.1 Lentisphaeria bacterium | reverse complement strand
TATTTTAAATTATTTGTAATAAACAAATTGTAATTGCTTTTATTAGGATAATAAAAGCAATTACGATAAAAGTTTTTGGAAAATGGGGTGTGGGGAAAAGAACCTTTTTTCAAAAAGGTTTTTTCCCCACAAAACAGTTTTGCAATACCCCCTTGAATGGTAAATTTTGCAGCAGCAGAAATCAGAAGTTTTCTTTGCAGACTTCAAAATATGCCTGGGGATGACTGCAGACGGGGCAGGCGATGGGGGCTTCTGTGCCGTAATGGACGTGACCGCAGTTGCGGCATTCCCATTTGTTTTCTCCGACTTTGACAAAGACTTCTCCTTTTTCAACATTTTCGAGAAGTTTGAGATAGCGTTCTTCGTGACGTTTTTCGATTTTTGCTACTTCAGAGAAAAGGAAAGCGATTTGGTCGAAACCTTCTTCTTTGGCGATTTCGGCAAAGTTCTTGTACATATCGGTCCATTCTTCGTGTTCTCCGGCTGCGGCGGCTTTGAGGTTTTCGGCGGTTGTGCCGATGCCGTTCAGGAGTTTGAACCAGATTTTTGCGTGTTCTTTTTCATTGTTGGCAGTTGCTTCAAAAAGAGCGGCGATCTGTTCAAAACCGTCTTTTTTTGCTTTGCTTGCGAAATAGGTATACTTGTTGCGGGCCTGAGATTCACCGGCAAATGCATACCACAGATTAGCTTCAGTTTTACTTCCTTTAAGATCCATAATAAACCTCCTTTTTTTTGGTTATGCGCTACTATATATCATTATTTTGAAAAGTCAATATTCTGATTTGAAAAAATTTGATAAATCATCAACATTATCAATAAATGTCAAAAAAGATGCTGTTTCTTGAGATGTGAAACCCGCATCGATACTGTTTTTTATCAAATCTTTCAGCGGATCATAAAAGCCGTTGATATTGAGAGCGATTATAGGCATTGATTTTTTGCCGCGTGAGATTTTGCAGACCGACAGTGCGTCAAAGAGTTCATCCCATGTGCCCATACTGCCGGGAAGGGCGATCAGAGCATCGGCAAGTTCCAGCATTTTTGCTTTGCGTTCAGCAAGACAGCTGCTGTAATGAACTTCTGTAAGGCCGTTATGGAGAAGTTTTTTTGGAAGTTCGGCAGGAAAAACTCCGATCGCTTTGCCGCCGTTTTCCAGAACTGCATCGGCAATTATTTTCATTGTGCCCATTGCAGAGCCGCCGAAAACGAGAGTTATATTGTTGTCGGCAAGGAATTTTCCGAGTTTTGCGGCACTTTCAGAATAAATTTTTTCCGACGGGATATAGGAGCCGCAATAAACTGCAATTTTATCTGCTTTCATTTTTTGAACCATCTGTTGTAAAGTGCGTTGATTACCAGCAGTCCGAGTACGATGCCGCAGATGTTTTTGATGTAAAACATACAGCAGCTGTTTGAACTGTAAATTTCAGGAGTGTTGAACGGAATATTGAAAAGATTGACAATTATACCGCTTGCAACGGCAATAACGCCGATGACTGCAACAGAAATAACTGTGGCTTTTGTTCCAAGCATCGCTTTCATTGAAGTAACAGAAACAGAACTTATGCCGGGGCCCGCAATCAGAAATACGAGTGCCGCTCCGGGTGAAAATCCTTTCAGAACCAATGCAACTGCAATCGGTACCGATGCACTGGAACAAACATAGAGCGGTAAGGCAAGCACGATTACAATGATGAATTGAAGCCAGATTTTATCGCCGATGAAATCTGCACCGAAGTTTTTCGGCATCAGCATCTGTATCAATGCCGCAATCAGCATACCGAGCATGAGAGAAGGAGACATACTTTTGAGCATTTTTATAAAGCCGTAACGGAGGATGAATTTCGGGGCATCTTTCCAGTTTTTTTTCTGCTGAACAGGAGGATTTGAGTGACAGCAGCAGCAACATTTTTTTTCTTTTTCCGGAGTTTTGGGAGAGTTGTCGTCAGAGCAAATTGAATTTACTATGCATCCGCCGGCAAATCCGGTGATGTATGCCGCAAGCAGTCTGACGAGTGCCAGAGGCAGTCCGAGCATACTCCAGGTCAGAATGAAACTGTCGATACCGGTTTGAGGGGTGGAAATAAAGAATGCTGAAGTTGCTCCTTTGCCTGCTCCTTCCTCCCGCAATGATGCTGCAACCGGAATGACTCCGCAGGAGCATAACGGCATCGGTACACCGAAAAGTACCGCTTTGAGAACCGGCATGAAGCCTTTGCCGTTGAGATGTTTTTTTATCTGTTCCGGCGTCAGAAGAAAAGCAATGCAGCCAGCCAGAAAATATCCGAAAAGCAGCCACGGTGCCATTGCCGCAAAAACCTGCCAGAAACTTGCAATGTATTGCCATATATAATTCAGAATAACCATAATAACTCCTCAGTTAAGTAATTTATTTCCGATGTTAAATAACAATCCGAGATTGTAAACGATAAATGTTGTAATGTATGCCAGCAGGAACAGGCCGATTGCTTCCGCTCCGGCAAGTTTCCATGAATTCATTTCACGTCTCGTAATCGCCAGTGTCGCAAGACATGGAATCGAAAGCAGACAGAAAAGCATGATGGCAAATCCCTGAAGCGGAGTGTAATTTTTGCGGAGCTGTGTCCGTAACGGCATTGATTCCGCTTCAACTGCACCTTCGGCATAGAGAATTCCGAGCTGGGAGACGAAAACTTCTTTGGCTGTGAGAGCGGCAATGCTTGCTGTTGTCACTTTCCAATCAAATCCGATGGGTTTGAATAGGGGTTCAAGGAATTTTCCGACCCGTCCGGAAATGGTATATTCCATTTTTTCGGCAAGACGTTTATTTTCAATGACTGCACTTGCTTCAGTTTTTTCTTCAGCGGTCATAGCGTCATTCTGTTCGATTTTTGCAAGTTCGCCGTCATAGTCACATGAGAAAAACTTTTTTTCAGGAAAAGTGTTGCAGATATAAAGCAGTATGCTGGTAAAAAGAATAATAGTTCCTGCTTTCTGGAGATACATTCTGCCTCTGTCCCACATATGCAGCATCAGACTTTTTAAAGTCGGCATACGGTAGGGCGGAAGTTCCATGAGATAGATTTCTCCTTCCCCTTTGAAAAGTGTATTTTTGAGAATCCTTGCCGCAATGAGAGCAACAATAACTCCGATAAGGTAAATAAGATACATTATTGTCGCCTGATATTTGTGGGCAAAAAGAGCCGGAATTATCATGGCATAAATCGGAAGTCTTGCTCCGCAGCTCATGAGCGGCAGAACCATGATCGTTACCTTGCGGTCGCGTTCTGACTCGATGACTCTGGTCGCCATGATGGCAGGAACTGTACAGCCGAATCCGAGAACCAGCGGTACAAATGAACGCCCCTGCAACCCGAAACGCCGCATGATGCCGTCCATGACAAATGCCGCACGTGCCATATAACCTGAGTCCTCCAGAATGGCAATGGCGAAAAACAGAAAAAGAATGTTCGGTAGAAATACTATCACCCCGCCGACACCTCCGATAATGCCGTCCGTTATCAGATTCCGTATATATGGCATGAAGTTCGGAGCCCAGACGGATTTTATGGCATCACTCATAAAACCGAAAAATGATTCAATGCCGCCCATAAACGGTTCTGCACAGGTGAATGTAAACCAGAAAGTCAGATAGATGATAAGTAAAAACAGCGGCAGTCCGAGAAATTTATTGGTCATAACTGAATCGATTTTATCGGAAATCTCCCGTCTTTTTTCCTGAGTCATGGAGATTGTGTTTCTGCACGCTCCCGCCAGCATGGCATAGCGGCAGTCAGCCATGAAAGTTTCAGCGTCGATGGCGTGTTTCTTGAGCAGGTGGTCGATTTGATTTTCGACTTCGCCATAGACGGATTTGAATTCGGATATTTTGCGGACGGCTCTGTCGTGTTCAAGCAGTTTGATGGCAAAGAAGCGGGAGGGCACGTGAGCATATTTTGCGACATTCAAACTGTCGATTTTACGGGCAACTTCATTGATTGCATCGTCAATGTCAGTACCGTAAGTCATCATCGGGACGCCGTGTTCAGAGAGATTTTCAAGTGTTTCAGCGAGTTTGTCCAGCAATGTACGTACCCCGTCTGATTTGCATCCGACGGTTTGAACTATGGGGGAGCCGAAATATTTTTCAAGTTTCGGAATATCGAATTTCAACCCTTTTTTCTTGGCATCATCACTCATATTGAATGCCAGCAGCATGGGAATATGCAGTTCAGCAAGCTGAGTTGTAAGATACAGACTTCTTTGCGGAATTGAGGAGTCTATAACGTTCAGGATCAGGTCGATCCCCGGTTTGGTTATTTCATGAAAAACGACCTCTTCTTCGGGGGAGGAGGAACTTAAAGAGTAAACACCGGGCAGGTCAATGAGTTCTATTTGCATATCGTTGAGCGTAAAAGACCCCGATTTGCTTTCCACAGTGACTCCGGGGTAATTGCCGACGTGCTGTCTGGCTCCGGTGAGAGCATTGAAAATGGAAGTTTTGCCGCAGTTGGGGTTGCCAGCCAGGGCAATACGGAATGATTTTTTCATTTGCAGCCTCATTATTACATGGTTATTATACTTATTTTCGTACAATAATATAACACTGCAACAAAAAAAATCAAATTAGTTCAGGCTAAAATTTTTTGAAAAAATATGACATTTTTGATTTTGTCAGAGCAATTTTGCAAAGAAATTGATCAGGACGGGCAGGGGAGAGATTGAAATGCGTCTGCGGTCATCGCGGTTTGCAGCACATTTCAGCAATCCGTTATCGGCAATTGATTGAACCATTTGCGAGGCTGAGCCGAGAGATATATCAAGTGAAATTGCAACTTCTTTCAACGCACATGACGGATGTTTTACGACATAGTGACAGATACGGAGTGCAGTCATCCCGAGAGCAGATGAGTTGCTGTTGGTTATCTCTTTGCTGACAAAATCCTTCCACCGGGATTCCAGAGTTATATAATTTTCAAAAAAACTATCGGCATCCATTGTTTTTATTCCCCTTTTTTTGATTTAGTGTATTTATTGTTAAGTATCTTAACTATTACAATGCTTAAAATACAGCATTTTTTGTATTATTTCAAGTCCGGATTATGAAAAATATTGAAAATATTTAAAAAAAAGCCTGCAAAATAACTTGAAGTTGGACGTTTCTATTGTAAATTAATGTATCTTGTAAAATGTAATAAAACTTAAAATGGAGAATATTATTTATGAAATTCCGTATGGTTCACAACAATCTCAATGTTTTTGATTTGGACAAAAGTTTGAAATTCTATGCCGAGGCATTTGATATGCATGAAGTACGCCGTATTGAAAAAGATGATTTTACCATCGTTTACCTCGAAGACGGCAATTCAAGCCACCAGCTGGAACTCACCTGGCTTCGTGAAATGGATCGTCCATACAACTTGGGTGACAATGAAATCCATCTCGCTTTCAAAGTAGATGATTATGAAGCGGCTCTTGCTCATCACAAAAAAATGGATTGTGTCTGTTATGAAAATGAAAAAATGGGTATCTATTTTTGCGAAGATCCCGACGGCTACTGGCTGGAAGTCATTCCGGAAAACAGACATTGAAAATGCATATTTTCTGCTGAATAATACCGCAAAAAAACTGATATTTATTTGAATATCGGCGGGCTTTGTGGTATATTAAATGAGCAGTAACTAAATATAAGGAATATTCTGCTATGAAAAAAATGTTTAAAATCTTTTTGTCCGTTTTTGCTGTTTTGTTCATGGTGCAGTTGGTTTCTGCCGCAGAAAAGTCCGGCAGTACACCTGATTTTTCTCAAGTCAAACCGGTAAAATATGTCTTTTTGTTCATCGGTGACGGTATGTCACTGCCACAGCGTATGGCTGCTGAGGAATTCAGCAAGAAAATCGGAAACGGCAAACTTTTCATCAATGCAATGACCAATCAGGCTGTCACAACTACCAGTTCTGCCAATTCTTTTATCACAGACTCTGCCGCTTCAGGTACTGCTATCGCTTGCGGTGAAAAAACTAAAAACGGCGTTATCGGCATGGCTTCCGACCGTAAACGCAAACTTGAATCTATTGCTGAAGTTGCTCATAAATCCGGTCGCAAAGTCGGTATTATTACTACCGTTACAATCAATCATGCCACTCCTGCCTCTTTTTATGCACACAATGCTTCTCGCGGAAATATGTATGAAATCGCTCTCGACCTCGTAAATTCAAACTTTGACTACTTCGGCGGCGGCGGTATTGCCATGAATAACAATAAAAAAAGTAAACTCTACAAAGGCGACATCTATGACCTTGCCGCAAAAGCAGGATACACTGTTCTGCGAGGAACTGAAGCTGTCAAAAATATTCCCGCAAATGCAAAAAAAGTTCTCTCTTTCGGCACAACTTATGACCTCCCCTATGCAATCGACCGCAAAGATACTCTGCCGCTCTCATTTTTCGTTGAACAGTCAATCAAATTCCTTGATAATAAAAAGGGATTCTTCATCATGGCTGAAGGCGGAAAAATCGACTACAGCGGTCACGCAAATGATGCAGCAACCAATATTCTTGAAACCATTGATTTTGACAACGCAGTTAAAGTTGCTTATGAATTTGCAAAGAAACACCCTGAAGAAACACTTATCGTTGTTACAGGCGACCATGAAACAGGCGGTCTGACTCTCGGTTTCGCAGGTACAGGCTACAAATCTTTCCTCGAAAATATCAAATATCAGAAATGCTCTGTCGGCGTTTTTAATTCAAAAATCAAAGAATTGGGAAAAAATCCTGCCGGCGTTACATTTGAAAATGTCAGGAAGCTTATTACCGAAAACTTCGGTCTTTTGTTCTCCGACAGCAAAAGTTCTGAAGGCATTAAACTTACTGCCGCAGAAGAAAAAGCACTCCTTGCCGCATTCAACCGTCAGTTCAAAAACGGTAAATATCAGAAATCTTATGCTCTTGCCCGTGAAACTGTACGCATTTTTAACAACAAATGTGCTCTGGCATGGACAAGCGGTGCTCATACAGCATTGCCTGTCATTACAAGTGCTTACGGTGTAAACAGCGATATTTTCAGCGGCATGATTGACAATACCGATATTGCAAAACGTCTGAAACTTATCGTCCGCTGATGTCAGATTTTTTCAAAAAATTCATTCCCTCCCGCCGCGATGCAGTTATGTGTTTCATACTGATTGCGGCGTCGGTTATTCTGTCGTTTATTCCGCCGTACAATAATGAACCGTCTCCCGGAACGAAGGAAAAAGCTCAAGTCATCTCCGTGGATAACAGTGCTGTTATGAATATGGGACTTTTGAGGCGCGGCTCTCAGCTTCTTGACGTTAAAATCCTTTCCGGAAAATACAAAGGTCAAATTTTCCGTGCCTCAAATGAACTTCGGGCAAATATGGAACTGGATAAACTGTTTGCAGAAAAAGACATCATTCTGGTCGGCATAATGCACAATGCCGACCCTGCCGCCGACACGATAAATGCACAGGATTATTACAGAATAAATTACACAGTGCTGCTTTTTGTTCTTTTTGCAATCCTTCTCATTATTTTCGGCGGTTATACAGGATTCAGTGCATTGTTGTCATTTGTTTTCAGTTGTCTTGTCATCTGGAAAACAGTTATCCCTCTCACCCTTGCCGGATATAATGCCATCGGCATCGCATTTGCGGCAGTTATTCTGCTTTCCGTTGTCATTATTCTGCTGGTTGCAGGACTTACCCGCAAAGGAATTGCTGCACTTGCAGGTTCAATTCTCGGAGTGCTTGCTGCTGCTCTCACGGGGTGGATTTTTACTGTACTTTTCAAAATAAACGGAGCAATCATGCCTTATGCACAGGCACTGCTTCACTCAGGATTTGAACATCTCAGCCTTTCTGATATCTATATAGGAGCGATTTTTCTCTCATCCTCAGGTGCAGTAATGGATCTTGCCATGGATATTGCAAGCGGTATTGAAGAACTCTCGCTGCATAATAAAGATTTGCGTTTCAAGGAACTTTTGAAATCAGGTCTGCGTATCGGGAGAAGTGTGGTCGGAACGATGACGACAACATTGCTGCTGGCTTATTCCGGCGGTTATATAACTTTGATGATGATGTTTGCCGCACAGGGGACAAGTCCGCTGGATTTTATAAACAATCCTCATGTCGCCTCTGAAGTCGTCAAAACACTGGTTGGAAGTTTCGGGCTGGTGCTGGTGGCTCCTTTGACGGCACTGGTCAGTGCATTGATTTTCGGAAACAGGAAATCTGACAGTATCTGATTTTTTGCTTCATGCTGTTGTTTCAGTTTCAAGGAACATTGCAAAAAGCATGATTGTCCAAAGCTGGTAACTGTAATCCGCCTGGCATGACTGATGTTTCTGCCATATATTTGCAATGAAATCCATATTGAAAATTCTGCTTTGCTGCAGAACTGCTGAATGCAGGAGAATATTTTCCGCTTCATCGTGCCATGTTCCGCGGAAATAACTTGCAAGCGGGATGCCGAATCCTTTTTTGCTGTCGGAAAGAACAGAATTGGGCAGCATATCTTTGAACGCATATTTGAGGATGTGTTTTTTGTCATTTTTGTAGAATTTATAACTGAATGGCAGTTTGTTGGCAAAATCCACCACATCTTTATCCAGAAACGGACTGCGGAGTTCCAGAGAACTTGCCATTGAGGCAATATCGGTTTTTGTCAGAATGTCACCGACAAGGTAGGTGTGCTGGTCAAATTCGAGATATTTGCCGACGGCGGATTTTGAGGTGAGGTTGTCAGCAAGTTCCAGAATGGAATTCTGTTTCAGTTTGGCAAGACTGTCTTTGAAGGCTTCACCTGCAAGTTGTGATTTGAAATCCGGACGGCACCGGTCAAGAATGCGGTAATACTGCTGATTGGCACGGCAGGAAATAACGTCAAATGCCCGTTTGATTTTTGCTTTTGCGGAACGTTCGTGTGCCGCCGGAATGATATTTGAAAGTGTTCTGAAAATCACCATTCTTGCAGGATAGGGGAGCAGATTGAAATAACGCATTTTGCTCATTAAAAAATAGCGTTCATAACCTGCAAAAAGTTCGTCAGCTCCGTCTCCGCTCAATGCCACTGTCGCCGTTTCGCGGGTGAATCTGCTCAAAAGATAAGTCGGAATCATTGAGGCATCGGCATAGGGTTCGCCGTAATGTTTTACAAGTTTGCGGAGCAGTGAAAAATCGGCTGGCGATACCGTTCGCTCATGATGGATCAATGAATGTCCGGTATGTCGGTTGATAAACATTGCCGTATGTCTTGCACGGGTGCGTTCATCGTATGACGGATCTTCAAATCCGATGGTGAAAGCATCCGTTTTTTCCGGGGCACGGAGTTGAGTCATAACATTTGCGACTATGCTTGAATCCACCCCGCCGGAGAGAAAAACGCCGACAGGAACGTCGGACATAAGTCTTTTTTGAACTGCGTCAAAGACAAGAGAACGCAATTTTTCCGCACATTCAGTGAAACTTGGAATATCAGAAAGTTTGTGGTCAAGTCTGAAATAATACTCTTTTGACAACTGATTTGTTTGGCAGTCAAAGGTCAGGATTTCGCCGGGAGCAGCTTTGGAAACATTTTTATAAATCGTTGCGGGGCAGGGAATATATAGCAGGGAAAGATAGTCGCTGACGCTTTGCATATCAAGTTCATGCGGCATATCAGGATGCTGTTTTAAAACCGAAAGTTCACTGCCGAAAACAAGTGAGTTTTGGTGCTGAAAATAAAAAAGCGGTTTTTTGCCCATGCGGTCACGCAGAAGATGGACGGTTTTTTTCTCTCTGTCATACAATGCAATGGCAAACATTCCGTCAAGTTGACTGAAACCCGCTGAACCGTATTCTTCGTACAAGTGAATAATGCATTCTGTGTCGCTGGATGTTGCAAAAGTGTGCCCTTTGGCTTGCAAATTTCTGCGTAATTCAAGATAATTGTAAATTTCACCGTTAAAAACGAGTACAATTTTGCCGTCTCTGTCTGACATAGGCTGTTTGGCATTTGAACTCAAATCAATGATGGAGAGTCTGCGATGACCGAAGGCACAGATTTCATCTTCAAAAAATCCGCCGTCATCCGGTCCCCGATGCAGTTGGTCAAGAGCCATTTTGTGCAGAATGTCTGTACGTGCATTACTGCTGTTTGCATTTATTATACCGAAAATAGAACACATTGTTTACCATTGAATCTTTCTTTTTTTATAAATTAAACTTAAAAAGTATTTTTTCAAGTGGAAAAAGTACAAAAAAAGAGTATATTATGGAAATATATGTTTTTTAACACTTTATTTAAGGATGAAAATATGAAAATTGCCCATTTCTCCGATCCGCATCTCGGAGCTCCGACAGATGATTGGACCGCATTGTTTGATAAACGCTGGGTCGGCTTGTTCAATTACAAGTTCCGCCGCAGTTATCAGCATGACCCGAAGTATCTGGAGAAAGCGGTGCAGTATATTTTGGATAATGATTTTGATGCGGTAGTCTGTACCGGTGATTTGACCAATACAGGACAGCCGAATGAATTTGCCACGGTCAAAAAAATTCTGCAGAGACTGGTGGATTCTGACATTCCGGTAATTTATACGCCCGGCAATCATGATTGTTATGTCAAACGCCGTCATTGCGTTGAGGCAGTCAGAGATATGGTAAGTTTTTTCACCCGCAATGATTATACGCTTGATGATTTGCCGGTTGTAAGACATATCAAAGGGATTGATTTTATTATTTTCAATAACTCCCGTCCGACAAATCTGATTTTTTCCGGTGCATGGGTGACCAAAAAAGATTCTGACCGCATCGAGGAAATCTGCAGTCAGGAGAAAAAGTTTCCCCGTATTCTCGTAAATCATTATCCGATTATCGAGGATCAGCCGATTTTGCGTATGCGTCACCGTCTTTATTGTCAGGGCAGAATAGAAAAATTGCTCAAAAGCCGCTCAATAGACCTTTCCATTTGCGGGCACAGACATTTTTATTATACCAAATGTGATGATACCGGCAGAGGTGAACTTTGTACCGGATCGGTTACCAAAAATGCTTTGATGAGTGAAATTGAGTTCAAAGATGATAAATTTACTTTAAAAAAGATATATCTGGAGAATTAAAAAATGTTGGGTTTCGGAGATTTTTGGGTGTTGTTTGCATATGCGGCAAATATTATCGTGGTGATAATATGTGTCGTTTACGGTATTGTGAACTGGAACCGCGGCGGTGAAAATTCACTTGTCGAGGAAAAGGATGGTGAATGATGAATGCTTTGATATTGGGAATTATTATCGTTTTTTATGTTGCGGCAATCGCAATTTTCGGCTATATCGGCTATAAACGCACTCAAAATGCTCATGATTATCTGGTCGCCGGACGTTCAACTCATCCGTTTGTAATGGCAATGAGTTACGGAGCGGCATTTATCAGTACATCTGCAATTGTCGGATTCGGAGGAGTGGCTGGGCTTTACGGTATGGGACTGCTTTTTCTGCCGCTGATGAATATTGCGGTCGGAGTGCTGGGGGCGTTTTTGATTTTCGGTATCAGGACGCGAAAAATGGGGTATGATCTCAATGCCAAAACTTTTCCGGAACTTATCGGCAACCGTTTCAAGTCAAGATATTTGAAAGTTTTCATATCGGCGATTATTTTTCTTTTCATGCCGCTTTATACCAGTGTGGTTTTGATCGGCGGAGCGAGATTTCTTGAGGAGGTAATGCAGGTCGATTACAATATTGCATTGCTGATTTTCGCATTTGTGGTGGCAGTTTATGTGACTTTCGGTGGCTTGAAAGGGGTCATGTACATTGATACATTTATGGGATGCATCATGTTGATCGGCATGATTTTTCTGCTGTGTGTGACATACATCCGTCTGGGCGGAGTGATTGAAGCTCATCAAGCGTTGACAGATATGGCACATCTGGTGCCGGAAAACTTGAAAGCATCCGGTCATGCCGGATGGACGTGTATGCCCAAATTCAACTCTGAATGGTGGTGGAATCTGGTTTCAAGTCTGATGCTCGGCGTCGGTATCGGAGCTTTGGCACAGCCGCAGCTGGCGGTTCGTTTCATGACGGTCAAAAGCACCCGTGAATTGAATCGTGCAATATGTGTGGGTGCATTTTTCATTCTTTTTACCGCCGGAACTGCTTATGTGGTCGGAGCATTGTCAAATGTCTATTTTTATCAGAAAAGTTCTCAGATCGCCATTGCAGCAGCCAAAGGCAATCCGGATTTGATCGTGCCGCTTTTTATCAATCAGGCAATGCCTAAATTTTTCGTTTATGTTTTCACATTGACACTGCTTTCGGCGGCGATGTCCACATTGAGTTCACTTTTTCATGTTACCGGCAGTGCGTTGGGACATGATCTTTACTGCAATATTTTCCGTAAAGACAAAGATAATATAACTGTCAGCAAAGTGGGAATTGTTATCGGTATTATTTTGAGTATAGTTCTGGCATTTTTTCTGCCGCCGGGGATCGTTGCCCGCGGAACGTCGATATTTTTCGGTGTATGTGCGGCGGCTTTCATGCCGGTCTATTTTGCGGCGATTTACTGGAAACGTGCGACGCTTGCCGGTGCGTGGGCGAGTATTGCAAGCGGAGTTGCTGTCAGTCTTTTCGGTTTGCTTTTCCTGCATCGCAAGGAGTCTGCCGCACTTGGGATTTGTGAAACTCTGTTCGGCAAAAGTGAACTTGTTTCCTGTTTTCCGTGGCCGTTTGTAGATACAATGGTTTATGCTCTGCCAATATCGGCAATTGTTCTCATTGCGGTAAGTTATTTTACCAAACCTTTGAATGAATATCATTTGAACCGCTGTTTCAGAAAAAAATAAAGTATAAAACTTTGTTTTGAATATTTATTTATTCAATTTCATGTTTTTATATGCACCCTTGAAAGTTGTATTTAACTTGAAAATGGTGCATTTTTTTTGTCGGAAAATATTATAAAAAGAAATTTTTCAGCGGCATCATACAGAATGTGAATTTGCTGTTGCACAGACTTTTGGGCGGGCTTTGAACTAATTACCCTCAGAATAATAAAAAAATTGAAAAATTTTTGTTTTCCGATTTGTATTTTTCAAAAAATGATATATTGTGATAGCACAATATGCTGTGGTTTTTGTTGAAAAATTCCACAATATATGGTGAGATTTCCGCAAGTTATTTATTTTCAACATCATACAAATTTTTATTAAAAAATCGAAAAGGAAAGGAGTGAAAATGTATTCGATATCCGAGGATATCTGGTCGCGTAAGTACCGCTATCAGGGCAGTGAAGAGGAGGGCATCCCCGCAGATGCAAACATTGAGGCTACTATGAAACGTGTCGCCAAGGCAATCGCCGCCGGCGAAAGCAAAAAAGCCTTTTATCAGAAAAAGTTTGAGGAGATCCTCTGCAATCTCGAATTTATCCCCGGCGGCCGTATTATCGCCAATGCCGGTACCAAACGCAGCGAAGTCACCATGTTCAACTGCTACGTTATGAACAAAATCAAGGATTCAATCGAAGGTATTTTCGATACAGTCAAAGATTCCGCTATGACTCAGAAACAGGGCGGCGGTGTCGGTTTTGACTTCTCCACCATCCGTCCCAAAGGCTGCAATATCCGCGGCTGTGAAGCTCAATCTTCAGGTCCCATCAGCTTTATGCAGGTTCTCGACTCCACCTGCCGTACCATTATGAGTGCCGGTCAGCGTCGCGGTGCCCAGATGGGGGTTATGCGTTGCGATCACCCTGATATTGAAGAGTTTATCGCCGCCAAACGCAACAACAGCCAGCTGCAGATGTTCAATCTGTCTGTCGCTATTACTGAAGATTTTATCAAAGCCGTTCAGAATGATGCCGACTGGGATCTCAAATTTGACGGTCAGGTCATGAAAACTGTCAAAGCCAAGAAACTCTGGGATACCATTATGCGTTCAACTTATGATTACGCAGAACCCGGATTCATTCTTATTGACCGCATCAATCAGATGAACAATCTTTACTATTGCGAAGAGATCCGTGCCACCAATCCCTGCGGTGAACAGCCGCTGCCGCCTTATGGAGCCTGTCTGCTCGGTTCAGTCAATCTGACCAAGTTCGTCAAAGATCCGTTCACTCCGCAGGCTTCTTTCAACTTTGAACGTATTGACGAAGTTGTTCCTCTGGCTGTTCGTATGCTTGACAACGTTATCAATCAGAGTAATTATCCTTTGCCCCAGCAGAAAAAAGAAGCTCTTTCCAAACGCCGTATGGGTATCGGTATCACCGGTCTTGCTGATGCTTTTATTTTCATGGGTATCAAATACGGTTCTGCTGAATCAATCGAACTTGCAGGCAAAATCATGGAACGCATCACCTGTGCCGCATACCGTGCAAGTATTGATCTTGCTCAGGAAAAAGGTGCTTTTGAAATGCTCGACAAAGCCAAATACTGTGCAGGTAAATTCATTCAGTCTCTGCCCCAGGATATTCGCGACGGTATCATGAAATACGGTATCCGCAACTCTCATTTGACTTCAATCGCTCCCACCGGAACAATCAGTCTGCTCGCAGGCAACGTTTCCAGCGGACTTGAACCGGTTTTTGCTTTCAGTTACACCCGTAAAATCCGCAACAGCGATGAAAATGACGTCACAGAAGTCCGTATCGACGATGCCGCTTACCGAAAATATTGCGAATTTGTCGGCAAAGAAAAAGTCGATCCCAAAGATCTGCCGGACTACTTCGTCCATTCCGGCACTGTTACTCCGGTCGAACACCTTGAAATCCAGGCAAAACTGCAGCAGTACGTTGACAGTTCAATTTCAAAAACTATCAACGTTCCCGGCGATTATCCCTTTGAAGATTTCAAAAATATCTATATGCTCGCCTACGAAAAAGGCTTGAAAGGCTGTACAACTTTCCGTCCCTCCGAACACATCGCCGGCGTCCTTGTCCGTGACGAAGACAAAAAGAAAGAGGAGAAAAAGGAAGAAAAGAAACCCGCTGTCAGCCTCGCTGAAATGGATAAACGTCCCGAAGAACTCTCCGGTAATACTTACAAAATCAAAACTCCGCAGTCGCCTGACGCTTTCTATATCACCATCAATGATTTCCAGAAAGACGGTCAGTTCAGACCATACGAGCTTTTCATCAATACCAAAAACCTGCAGCACTTCTCCTGGATCGTTGCCATGAGCCGACTTATTTCCGCAGTCTTCCGCAATGACCCCCGTCCGACCTTCCTCGTCGATGAGCTCAAGAGTGTTTACGATCCTAACGGCGGCTACTTCAAGAAGGGTAAATATATCCCCTCAATGGCTGCTGAAATCGGTTACGTTATTGAAGAACACCTCTGCAAACTCGGTATCATCGATTGCAAGAAAAATAAGAAGCCCGCTCCCGCAGCAGCAGCACCGGCTGCCGCCGAAAAAGAAGATAAACCTTCTGTCAATGACGGCAAAATGATCTGCCCCGTCTGCCATGAACGTGAACTTATCAATCAGGAAAACTGTATCAAATGTCTCGCTTGTGGTCACAGCAAGTGCGGATAAGCGGATAGTTTTTAAAGGGGAGGAAAAACTTTTTTCTTGATTAAAAGAAAAAAGGTTTTTCCTCCCCTTAAACCCCACCTTTTCAAAAAAGAAAAGGGTATGTGGGGATAGATATGCGGATTTCAGCGTGTTATGCAAATAGATTTTTGTATCACGCTTTTGATTTTTTGAAATCAAAAAATCAAAAGCGTTACACAAGAGTTTTTGTAAAAAGGACAGGAGGGGTTCGGGGAGGCTCCCCGTTTCCCGAGCAATCATGGATTTTTCATTAAAACGCAAAGCGCATCTGAGACTTGGACGGCGGGGAGAGACATTGAGCTGTGCGCTGCTTGAGCGCAAGGGCATGGAAGTTCTGGCGCGGAATTTCAGGACGTCGTTCGGAGAATTGGATATTGTTGCGAGAGATGGAAGATATCTGGTGTTTATTGAGGTCAAGACATTGCGGCGGATCGGCCGTTACCGTCCGGTCGATAATTATAAAAAACAGCAGATGCGTCGCAATATCCGTGCGGCTCATGAATATATACGTTTGATAAACGGCGGCAGATTTCAGGTCAGATATGATTTTATAGAAGTTGTTCTGCCGAAGTTCGGATTTATGGAGATATACCATTATACAAATTTCATACACAATGCCTCAATGAGGGAATATTGATGAATAAAAAAGTTGAAAATGTACTTTTTTTCGGCATACCGGGATTGATAGTTCTGATTATTGTCGGATTATTTCTTTTCCGCACGCCGCGGCATATTTCTGATAAGGAAGAGATGGCTCCGGTTTATAAACTTGTTAAGGCTGGAAATTACAGGGAAGCAGTTCCTGCGGCAGGCAAAATGGCACGTCTGAATAATTGCGATGCTCAATTTTTTCTTTATAAACTTTATATTGAAGGAAAATATGTAAAAAAAGACGAAAAAGCCGCACTCCGCTGGCTTCAGGAATCCGCCCGCAGCGGACATCCTGCCGCTCAGCATTACTGGGGACTGCATTTGAAAAAATCCAATCCCGAACAGGCGGAATACTATCTGAAATCCGCCCGTAAAGCCGGATACAAAAAAAATAATTGATTCGCTGCAGGAGAGAAGCAAAGAATATCTTCTGCAACTTCTGCTCCTGCCTCAAAACAATTATCTTTTGCAATATTTTATTGGCTCTGTACTAAACATTGACTGATAATTAAAAAAAATTGAGGGGGTTCGGGGGTATAGGGAGTTGCGACAGCAACGAACGGCATACCCCTGATGTGGCTAATCCGGCGGAAGATTTGATTGCTCATTCCCTAAAAAAAGGGGAGGAGCAATCGAACATTCCGCCGAAAAAATAGCTAAACACCACACAGCCGCCGACAT
>JAFVUZ010000087.1 GCA_017502435.1 Lentisphaeria bacterium | reverse complement strand
TCCGCCGGACTTCGCCACATTGGGGGAGAGCAAGCTCTCTTTTTATATGCTGTCGCATTGGCATATCCTGTTGTAAAAATACACAACGAGCTTTTGCCAAGGCGATAGCAAACCAAAAGGCGGTTGGAACGCCCCCAAACCCCTCAGTTTTTTTCAAATTATCAGTCAATGTTTAGTACAGAGCTTACTTTTTTAACATTTATTTTGATACAACTTTAATCTATATATATTTTATTCCTGATTTTTATATTCTTTTATAAATTCAACAATAAACAAGTAAATGAATTTTTGAATCTTTAATGAAAACCAAGCACCACAAAACGCAATAATAGCAAAAATCAAACCATCAACAACATCAGTTTGCTTCATTATTTTAGGAAGATAATAATAAAAAGTAACAGCAATGATAATATAATTAATTAACTCATAATATTTAAATTTTTCTAAAGCATTTTTAATTGTTTCATCATATTCTTCTTCAACTTCATCTTCTTCTGTTGTACCACTTGCTCTTTCACAAAATCTTGCAAATTGCCTTAAAAAAATAATCGCAGCAATAACAAAACCTATGTAATTACCAAAAAAACCAGTAATCAAAAAAATCAATCCCAAAATCACACAAAAAATTTCCGCACCAAACGAAACGCCTTTAGGGGAATTATTTTTCAATAGCAAGCCCATAATTCTTTTCTCCTTTTTATTTAATCGATATTAACATTCATTATTACCGGAATTTTTGTGAAAATATCTTCCGATAATAAAATTTATCAGAAGTTTAATAATTATTTTTTTAATATAACACATAGAGTTTAAAATGCAAATTATTATTCTGCAGTTTCCCGAAAAAAATGTTTACTCTGTTATATAATACTTTCGTAAACCTCAAAATACTGAATAACATTTAGCTCCAGTTCAAGGTTATCGGCAATATCAAACAATTTTTATGTCAAGTCGCAAACTCCCATCCATGGGTGAGTCCACATTTATCTTATATTTCACAAAATTTAAAACAATAACAAGATATGAATTTGTAAAATCATTTAAAGGGTTTATATTATATAAATATATTAAGATAGAAAGGTAAATATTGTGTTTGGATTTTTGAAGAAAATTTTCGGCGGCGTGGAAAAAGCTGCCGTTGAGAAAAAAAGTGTGCCGCAGAATAAAAAACAATCTGCTCCCGAAAAAAAGAATAATAATAAATCTGAAAAAGTAAAAAAATCTTCCGCTCCCAAAAAGAAAAACAGAAAGCCGCAGGAAAAAAAGAGCGTTATTCCTGAAATTCCCAAAATCGAAAAACCAGCCGAACTTATCGAAGTTCCTGCCGCTGAAGGTAAAAAACGTTTCGGCGATTATGATTTATCCAGAGATATTCTGCTCGCTTTGCAGTGTATTAAGTTTGAATACTGCACCCAGATTCAGGAATTGACTCTGCAGCATCTGCTTGACGGCAAGGATTTGGCGGGCAAAGCCCAGACCGGTACAGGCAAAACTGCCGCATTTTTGATTGCCGCTTTCAATCATCTCCTGAAAAATCCGCTCGAAAATCAATCCAACGGTACTCCCCGCTGTCTGATTCTCGCTCCGACCCGTGAACTTGCCATGCAGATTCACAAAGACGCTCAGAATATCGGAATGTTTACCGGTTTGCGTTCGGTTGTGGTTTTCGGCGGTATGGATCATGCCAAACAGCGTTTTGAACTTGACGACAAAGTTGATATTCTGATCGGAACTCCCGGCAGAATCATCGATTACAGCAATACTCACAGTTTGCATTTGAGCAAGGTTGAAATTCTCGTTATTGACGAAGCCGACCGTATGCTGGATATGGGATTTATTCCCGATGTCCGCCGTATCGTTGTCCGTCTGCCGCACAAAGAAAAACGTCAGACAATGTTTTTCAGTGCCACTTTGGACAATCATATCCTGTCGCTTGCGTCCGACTGGCTGAAAGATCCGATAATGCTTGAAAGTGAACCGGATAAACTTGTCGGCGAACTTATCAAACAGTCTTTTTATACCGTGGCAGGAAGCGAAAAACTTGCAGTTCTGCTTTATATCATCAATAATTACAAGTATGAACGTATGCTGATTTTCGGCAACCGCAAAGATGTAAATTTGCGTCTTGAACGCGACCTTGCAAAATACGGTGTCAAAATCATGCTGCTTTCAGGTGATGTGCCGCAGGAAAAACGTATCCGTATTCTGGAAAAATTCCGTTCAGGAGAGGGAAGGATTCTTCTTGCAACCGATGTTGCGGCACGCGGTATTCATGTTGACGATGTTTCTCTGGTCGTAAATTATGACCTGCCTGAAAGACCCGATGATTACGTTCACCGTATCGGCAGGACCGGCAGAGCCGGCAAAGAAGGCGAAGCAATCAGCTTTATTTGCGAATACGGCGCATACAATCTTGACCCGATCGAAAAATTGCTCAATACACGATTTCCGAGTACGCTCCCGCCGGAAGAAATGCTGGTTTTGCCGCCTCGAGCAGAGAAAAAACGGTAATTTTTTTAAAAAAAACGGTATTTTTTCGCTTTTAAACTTGAAAAATCAAATATCTAATATAGAATATTAAAACAACCATTAACTTCAACCCTAAAAAAAGGAAAGAAAAAATGAAACCTTTCTCAAAAATCTCTCCCGAATGGTGGGACTACACCACTTTGGACAAAGAACTCCTCGATGATGCCGCAAAAATCACCATCGACACTCTCAAAGATTATGAACGCCCCGGCTTCAAAATCAACATTTTTGACACCCTTCAGGAATTTTATTGTGCAGAAGCACTCGAATATATCAAAGTCTGGCAGAAAGCCACCGCTGACAATCCCTGCGGCGTTTGCGGCCCCATCGGTCCCACCGAACAGCTCCCCATCGTCGCCCAGATGGTCAACGCTATGAACCTCAACCTCAAAAATTGCCACTTCTGGGGTATGGACGAATGGATCGTTGACGGCAAAGCCGCTGATATCAACTTCCCCCTCGGTTTCGCAAAAGCCGATATGGATTTGTGCTTCAACCGCATCCGTCCCGAACTCCGTATGCCCAAAGAAAATATGCACTTCCCCTCCGAAAATCCCCAGGAATACATCGACTCCTACAGTCAGGCCAAATGTCTCCTCATGCAGGGCGGTCAGGGCGAAACTAAACACTGGGCTTTCAATGACCCCGTCAAACGTGCCGGTCAGTACAAAGATGAACCCCCGACTCCCGCTGAATACCGCAAACTTTCAACCCGTATCGTTGAATTGCATCCCATCACTCTGATCCAGAATGCCCGTACTTCCGGCGGCGGTACTGTTCAGAACGTTCCCAGTTCAGCTGTCACCGTCGGTCCTGTCCAGACCTGGCAGGCATCTCAGGTTTCAATCTGGCATCCCGGTCATCATGACAATCCCTTCGGTCAGCGTCTGACTACTTTCATGATCTCCAAGAAAATTGCCGATACCCGCGTTCCCATGTCTCTCCTTGCAGAACATGATGACGTTGTCTTCAACTTCTACCGCGGCGGTTTCGGTGTCTGTGATGTGGAGATGCATTGATCATGAGTAAAGTCGCTATTGCTGTTTCCTGTCATCCTGATGATGATGAATTTATGATGGCAGGAACGCTCATGCGGTTGAAGGAAGCCGGTTATGAAATTCATTATCTGAATGTCGCAAACGGTTCTCTCGGTACTGCAGAGCATACTTACGAGGAAATTGTCCGTATCCGTCGTGCTGAATCCATTGCCGCCGCTAAAATGGCAGGTGCAATTTATCATGAAAGTCTGTGCGATGATCTGGAAGTTTTCTACAATTACGAAACTCTCGGCAAACTGGTCGAAATCATCCGTGAAGTCAATCCCGACATCGTTCTTACTCATGGTCCTTACGACTATATGGAAGATCATGTCAATACCGGTCGTTTGGCTGTTTCCGCAGCTTTCTGCCGCGGTATGCGTAACTACAAATGCAAACAGACTTTCCCGCCGACTCTCAAGGAAGTTGCCGTCTATCATTCAATGCCGCACAGCTTGACTGACAGTCTCCGCAACCCTGTCACTCCGGAAATTTTTGTTGACATTACTCCTGTCATGGAAACCAAAAAAGCCATGCTCGCCTGCCATCAGAGCCAGAAAGTATGGCTCGACCAGAGTCAGGGCAATGACGCTTATATCAAAGAATTGGTATTCCGCGGCAAATTTTACGGTCAGATGTCAAAAAAATATGAATTTGCCGAAGGCTGGATCCGTCACAGTGACGTCGGTTTTGGTGCAGAGGATTTCAATCCGCTCGTCGATGACCTCAAAGAAAATGCTTTCATGGTCTCCAATCCGGAACGTGAAGCATGGAGCAAACTTGCAAAAGATATTAAAGATAATATTTTTGAATAAGAAAACTGCTTCATTTACTGAAATTGAATACAGCAGAAATCGTTTTGGTTTCTGCTGTGTTTTTTTTTGTATTCAGTTTCAAAAAAAAACAGTTTTTTTTTGAAATAAAATTGCTAAAATCGAAAAGCGTGGTATATTATAAGAATGTTTTTTTAAACTTTCAAATAATAATATATCAAGGAGTAAAAATGAAAAAGCAAAGTCTCAGTTTTGGCAATTTTCTCCAGGTCAACAACATTATCTGCGGCATCGAAGAAGCCGACGGAAAAGTTGTATTGGAAAAATTGATCACACTTCTGAAACGGCACTTCCCCGGGCTTGATATTGATTTCACCCGCAGTGAAATTGAAGCCCGCGAAGCCCTCTATCCCACAATGGTTGCCCCCGGTTTGGCAATTCCTCATGCCCGTATCCCCGGACTTAATGAACCGTTGGCAGCAATCGCCTGTATCCCCGGCGGCTGCGATTTCGGCAGCGATGACAAAGCAAAAGTTATGGTACTTTTGCTCACTCCGGTCGATAATCCCAATCTGCACGTTCAAATGTTGTCTGCCCTTGCAACTGCATTTGCCAAAGATGGTGTTACAGAAGGAGTTGCCAAGGCTGCCGCTCCGCAGGAAGTTCTCAATTATTTTACCGCAGATTCAACTGTTATCCCTGACTATCTTAAAGCATCTGACCTGATGGAAAAATTTCCTGATATGCTTCAGGAAACAGATTCAATTCTTGATGCAGTCAAAAAATTTGCTTTGAACCGTGCAGAGGAATTGCCGGTTGTTGATGATGCCGGTGATTTGCGTGGTGTGCTTTCTCTGGCAGATCTTTTCAACTACAGTCTGCCGGAACATCTGCTCTGGCTGGAAGATCTTTCTCCCATCTATGAACTGCAGCCTTTCTCTGATATGCTTAAAACTGCAGATGAAAGTAAAGTTGCCGACATCATGCGTGAAGAATTTTTGAGTGCCAACGTCAATGATCCTGCTGTTAAACTGGCAAAGATCTTTTTGATGAACAAACTTTCACAATTGATTATCGTCGATGATGCCGGTAAAGTTGCCGGTGTTGTCACTTTGAAGAATTTTTCAGCAAAAGTTTTCTGGGAGTAATTTATCATGAGCGAATCTTCAAGCAGCGGCTCCATGTCGCTTAAAGGTATGATTTCACGTTTCTGCATAATGCTGGCAGCAGCCGCATTGGTTGGTTTCGGCGGAGCATTTTCAGGTGCAATGAATTCATTGCAGTCAATTGCCTGTGCAGTGTTTATTTCAATTATTTTCGGTACTCTCTTTTTCTGGGGGTTCCGTCTGGCAGTTGCATTTTTGGGGCTGGCAGTTCTGATTTTCAGTCAGGCGATGGATATTCCTACATTTGTAAGTTCATCTTCGCTGGAAGTTATCATGTTCCTCGTAGGAATGATGGTGATTGTCGGTGCATTGCGTGACCTCGGATTTTTCACATGGATCGTTCAGTTGATCGTTTCCATGCCCAATTTGAACAGCCGCAAATTCATTTTTGTTACAGCAACAGCAAGTGCTCTGCTGGCCTGTGCTGTTGACGAAGTTACATCAATTATCTTTATTTCAACCCTGATTTTTCAGGTTTGTGACCGTTTGAAACTCAATCCGACTCCGTATATTCTGATTGCAGTTCTTGCTACCAATATCGGCAGTGCCGGAACTATGATGGGTAATCCGGTCGGTATTTTTATCGGTACCAAAGGACAGTTGACCTTCGGTGACTTCATGATCTGGTCATTTCCGATCATGCTTCTTTCACTGTTTGCGGTTATCGGTGTGCTGATGTGGTATTTCCGTAAAGATCTGAATAATTTTGATACCAGTCTGGAAGCCCGTCTCGCTCGCGGTCTTTCCATTGCTCCTGTGGTCAAAGTGCCTTATATGCGTGGTTTGATTCTTATCGTTCTGACTGTTCTTGCTATTGCATCACATCATCAGACAGAAGAGTTGTTCGGTTTGCAGAAAAACAGTGTTCTGCTGGTCATGCCGCTTATTTGTGCAGGTATTGTGATGATTCTCAAGCCTGACCGTGCCCGTTACTATATTGAAAAAGAAGTTGACTGGTGGACATTGATATTCTTTATGCTGCTGTTTGCTGTTGCAGGTACATTGGAACACACTCATGTTGACCAGGTGCTTGCAAACGGATTTTCCAAAATTGCAGGAAAAACACCGGAATCATTGGTCCCCTTTATTTTCACTGTTTCAAGTTTCGGTTCTGCATTTGTTGACAACGTTATTTTTGTTGCTGCATTCAGTCCTGTTATTGAGCAGCTGGCTGTTTCAATCAAAGACCTGCCGTTGTGGTGGGCATTGCTGTTCGGGGCCTGTTTCGGTGGTAATATTACTATGATCGGCAGTACTGCCAATATCGTTGCTCTCGGAATGCTTGAAAAGCACGGCGGCAGTCAGATCACTTTCTTCCAGTGGTTCAAAATCGGTCTGCTCTGCACTGTTGTTTCCGGCGCTATTGCTGTCGGAGCATTGCTTGCATTGAATCCGTATATGTCTGACCACAAGATTACCTTTACCAAACTTGCTGCTGAATCAGGATATGTTCCTTCATCTGCTGAGTTTGACGGTGAACTGAATGGAACATTGACTGCTGAAAACGGCAAAAACTTCCTCATCGGCTCCAAAGGCGAAAAGATTCAGGTCGTTCTTCCTGCCAACGCAAAAGTCAAAGAAGGTAAAGTCCGTATCACTGGTACATTTGCCAAAGACGAAGCAAACAAAGCATATCCTTATATGCTCAAAGCAAAACGTGTTGAATCTGTTAAAAAAGATTAACAGGTTTTGATTTAAAAATCAGCTCTGTTTTCATGCAATGGAAATGGAGCCTTGATTTAAAATTAAAGGCTGTGTACTAAATATAGACTGATTTTTTATTACAAGGGGGCTTACGCCGCCCCCTTGTATCCCCGGCGCCGGGTACGACCCGGTGCGATGAGACGCTGGCGCGTGAGTGTCAGCGGCTGGATGCGTCAGGCTGTTTTTCGGCGAAATGTTCGTTTCGTCCTCCCGCTATTTTGCGGAATGACGAAACAAATCTTTCGCCGGACTTCGCCATAATTGGGGTATTGCCGTGTTTTGCTTACGCAAAACACTATACCCCAAACCCC
>JAFVUZ010000086.1 GCA_017502435.1 Lentisphaeria bacterium | reverse complement strand
GCCAAACGCTGGTCTGCAGTTGGGAGATAAAACCGAAGTCCTTTCCGGAAATCACCTCCCGGTCCTGCGTTGCTGCCCATTCTGCAAAAGCCTTGGTGGTTCTGCCGTAGGCTTCGCCTGTCCGGGGATTGATGGGACCGTCAGAAACTACATAGTCACGGTCAAATGCCTTGCGGCCTTCGAGGATCAGGCAGTGGGCTGCTCGACCAATCACAAATGCGGAGGAGTCTTTGTCCTCAATTTCGCCAGTTACCTTCTTGCGGTAGAGAGCCGGAGATTCCCGGAAGTCTGCCAGAAGATGACTGGACATGAATTCTCCGCTGCGGCTACGAGCGTGATATTCGCTCGCCGGTTCATTGATGATGACGTTGATGTTCATTGATTCTGTCCTTTCTCTTTGTTCTGCAAATCAGTATCCTTACACCACTGACTATCAGAAAAACTGCCTGAAAAGGTCACACCCTTTTTTAATTTTTTTCGATTTTTTTGAGACGGAGATTGAAAACCTGCGGTCAACATCTTTTCTCGGATTCTCCCCATAATACGCCATACACTTTGCTTGTGCTTTCCGAGGATGCGGGCGGTTTCAACCTTATTGTGGTACATAAGGATTTCGCATAATTCGCGTTCTTCATCCGGAAGAGTTGCTACAAACAAACGGACTTCTGCAATTAATCTGCCACGCGCCCAATTAGCGCTGATTTCTGCATCGTTAACCATCATGCCATCCTCAGTCAGTCTGCTGATAAATTCCTCTTCTTCGCCCTCATCATTTTTTAATATTTCGTTAAGCGATACAGCATTTTGCATGATGTCTTTTTTGGGGTGAAACTTCTCCCAAATATTGATAAGCCGCTTTTCCATAACTGTATTGGCATATGCCTCAAAACTGACACCTTCAGGAACAGTCCAATCATCTTGATGCTGAACCATGATGAGCATCAGTTCCTGAATGTAATCTTTACGGTCTGACTCCGAAATCATCCCTTTTGAAATTTTCTTGCCGACAAGAGCATCGGCGATTTTCAACAACTCGGTGGCTTGGGCTTCTGTGATCGTATAAGCCATTTTATAAAACTCCTTGCCAGTCGCCGGAACAGAAGGCAGGAGAACCGGTCGAGTGGCGTTCTGTTTTGCGTTTTTGCCTTCCGACCGGAATTGTTGAAATTTCATCGGGGACGATGAATTTTCATCATGAAAAGATTGTGTTTTATGTAATTTCCGTTTATTATCAAATAGTTATACGGATAAAGAAAAATCAAAATATTTTTCAGAGATGAGATTTTTGCCGATGAAATTTCATCGCAGAGGGTGTTTTTTCATCGGCAAATCAGAAATCAAGGCAAAAAAAAAGACACCCGGAAGGGGTGTCAAATATAAGAGGCGTGAATAATTGTCAGAGAATCGGCGACAATGATTTTACTTGCATTTTTATGCGGTATGAAAAAGTGGAACGATCATATACTACCGGATCGCCATCTTCAACTCCGGAAAAAAAGTTTTTCAGAGCCGTGTTCAATTCCTTTTTGCGTTGCACAAGTTCTGAATAATGAGGATCTGTTTTGGCAGGAACAGGCAAAGTATCGCACTCTATTTTGAGCATTTCGCAGAGCAGATTAAACGCCTTGTTCGGTTTCCGGGTTCGGGCATCTACCATATTGAGTGCCATATATGAAAACGGGTGTGCATCACTGCCACGTTTCCATATTGAAATTGTTTCTCCATCCTTATATTTAAGATGGATATCGCTCCATCTTGTCCCGGATTCGCATTGAAAGGTCTGTTGCAGTACAGGTGCTTCCTCTTTATATATATTGAATATATGCTCTGGAACAGTCAGCAGTTTCAGGGTGCTGTCCAGATTCAGAGCAAATAACTCCTGCATAGATATACAAATGCATTTGCGATTTTCCAGTATTTGGGCCATAGGACGGGAAATCATAGAGTGGTCAAACAGTACAAGAGCAAACTGAACCTTCGGATCAACCAGCAAATCTTTCAGTTTCTCCGTCAGCTGTGCCTGTGTAATATAATAGGATATATATACCGGCAGGAAACGACCAGTTCCCCGTTTGTATGTTCCCAGCTCCCAGAAAAAATCTCCCATCCCCGTACTGCTTAATTTCAATCCGAGTTGACGGCACAGTTCCGCATGGAAACGTGGATGAGATAAGCCATAGCGTGTCACATCCTCTTGAGAAACCGGAATTCTCGGTCCCGAAAAGCGTTGTGAACAACACGCCGTAGTTCCAGAAGAGAGATCACGGATATTCAAACCGCAACATTCATGAGGAGAACATTTCTCTCGATCCGGGCAACGTACAACACCGACATAACCGGATGCCGGATCAAGATACTGCCTTTTAAATTTTTCAACATCTATACCGGACAGCGTCTGTTTCCAATTAAAGAGAGGCTGTTCATAAGATGTCAGCATAATGTCCTTCCAGATCATGCCGCTTTCTCCAGGGCTTTTGATGACGGAAGAATACCTACAGATCGCAACCATTCATCCACAACAACGCCGAATTCATCGTAATCATACCCGGAGCGGTTATTGTTTTTCAGGGTGATGGTCTTTTCCTTGTTGCCGATTTTTACCGCAAATTTCGCCTCAAGGATCGTGCCGACTCCGGCAATGTTATAATTTACCGATCTCATATCTCGGAACAGATCCCCGGCAGAAGTTGTCAGCTGATCTATCATCGGACAGTCGGGGGAATGCAGAAAACGCAGACTGATAAGGTCAAGACGTTTCACTGCTGCTGTTCCGGAATATACCAGAGCCTTTTCGCCCAACTCTTTAAGCCGCTCCAATTCATTGTTGCGACGATCTTCAAAAGCGGAGAAATCATTGAATAATGCCTTACCCAATGTCTGGGCATAGCACTCTTCAAGCCACTGAGGATCAGATGGAACACAGATTCGCAATTCACCGGAACAGATATTCAGCACCAGCAAATCAAAACTTTCCGGTTGAAATGCCAGCGTTTTGGACTCTTTTTCCTTTGCTACAGTACCCTGCCGCTTGAAAGAATCTCCGTGGCGTATGATAAACCAGTATTCGTCTCCTTCACGGGACGGGGTATATACCTTTGCTGTTTTGCCCCGATGCTTGCTTACAAACACCGAGTTCAGCTGTTCCTCAAACACGGTAAGCTGTTCCTTGGTGATTTCAAGGCTTGAGAGATCACGTCGGGTTGCCCGCATTGCAAAGGATTTTTTCTTTGTTGCAGTAAACTCAACATCGATTTCGTTGAGTTTTTCCGGATCGTGAAGATACACCAATACAGCCAAATCCGCAGCTGTCATATCATCGCCAGCCTCATTGCTGTAAGGTTGGGCATCAATAAACTCCCGTAATATATCTTCCCTGCTGTCAGAACTCATTGCGCCGATAAGGGCAAATGCATCAAACAGCTCGGCGTACTCTCCTACCATCATCTGGTCAACAAGGATCGCCGCCAATCGGTCAAAATTAAACTTCTCCTGCTCAATACCGTCATATTCAAAATGTACAACGCCACTAAAATACCCGTCAAACTTCCGCAGCAGTTTGATAAGATTGCTGAATTCCAATGCGCGGAGGAAACCGGGGTTGGTAAATTTTCTTAAATTACTTCCTGCCATGTTCAATATCTCTTTCGCTAATGTGTCTTATTACTTTACCAACAATTCTGAACTCATCCCCACATTTGATTTCAATCGGTGGAAAATCCTGATTTTCCGCTTTCAAGGCAATCCGATCTGGTGTATAAATCAGTCGTTTCAGCGTTGATTCACCATTGACAAACGCAGCTACAATATCGCCGTTTTCTGCCATCTGCTGGCATCTGACGATAACGATGTCATTGGTTTCGTAGCCGAGATCCTTCATGCTGTTTCCGTCCAGTCGTAACGCAAAAACATTGCTGGCTTTGGTGAGCGCAATATCAACCAATACAGTTTCACCCTCATAATCGGTGACTGGTTCAGTCGGAACTCCGCATGGGATCGCTCCAAGTAACGGAACGGCTGCCTTTACACGTGAATCTGGTTCCACATCTCTTAATATAATGTAGGGACGGTTCGGAGTACTCTCCACCCTGGCAAGATAACCTTTCGCCACCAACGCCTGTATAATATCGTAAACTGATGGGGCGGCAATTCCGAAGCGGTCAGCAATTTGCTGCATGGTCGGAAGAGTGCCGAAAATACCGTTGAAACGGATTATTTCCTGCATGATTTCTGCCTGACGTCTGGTAATATTCTCTTCTTTTGGTCTTCCTGCTGGCATCGTTTTGTACTCCTGAATTATTCCTAATATAATATAATCAATTTCCAGAATTATTCAAGTCATGTTTTATGACGCATTCTGTTGTCTCTGCTCAGCGTTTTTTAGATCTGACAGCGTAAGTCCTTGATGTTAACCTCGACAAAAATTTTTTTCGATTTTTTTTCAAAAAAGTGCAAAATGGGTGTAACGCTTTTGATATGTTTTTGCGATAATCAAGGGTGTAGAGACAATGATTTTTAACAATGGAGAAGATATGAATT
>JAFVUZ010000085.1 GCA_017502435.1 Lentisphaeria bacterium | reverse complement strand
TTCTCAATCTGCTTATCCAGCTTCCTGCTCATTTTTTTACCTCATCAATGAGTAAAAAAATGGCTCCGGCAGCTGGATTCGAACCAGCGACCAAGTGGTTAACAGCCACCTACTCTACCGCTGAGCTATGCCGGAGCGTTATATGTTGTATAAAATGCCACACTTTTTGAAAAATGCAAGCTCAATTCTCAAAAAAATAGCACCTTTTTCAATTTTTTTGCATTTTTAACAGTTTTTGGGCGTTTTTATAGAAAATTTTCTCTTTTGCACACTCGGAAATGCTCAAATTATGCACAATTTCTACCATTTCACCCTGATCACACCACGGACTGTCACTCCCATACAATATATGATCTTCGCTATGTCTTTGTAATAAACGATTTAGCGTTTCCATGTCAATATTCATACTGTTCATAAATGCAAGATCAAAATAAACTTCTTTACCGCAAAGGTGTTTTTCTACATCTTCAAACATCCGCATACCGCCGCAATGGGCAGCAACAAGTTTCAACTCAGGATGCTTCTTGATCACTGCTGCTATATCTGCCGGTGTACAATGAAACGGCGGCGGAAACATTACGTCAAATCCTGTATGTGTCAAAACTATAAGATCATTTTCTATGCAGGAACGCCATATCCTGTCGTATTTCGAATCGGCAAAATAAAAATTCTGGTATTCCGGATGGACTTTTATCCCCTTCATACCAAGTTCTGCAACATACTTCAAGGTTTCTTCGGGCTTTTCTTCCAATGGATGCACCGACCCGAACATAATGATTTCATCATGATTTTCTCTGCTCGCCCACAAATTCAAACTTCTTGCATTCTCAGGACAATTTACCATCGGTAATGCAACACTGTATTCTATATTGTTTTTACGCATAGAATCAAGCAAGCCTGCACGGGTTCCATTAGTGACAGGCTTGATAAATTCAATCGCTTTATTCAATGCTTTCTCCACTATTTTATCAGGATAATAGTGGGTATGAAAATCTATTATTTTCATTTGTTCTCCATAAATACATAGCGGTATTTGATAAAATATGATACTCCGGAATACATGGTGACAAAAACAACTCCGCACAGATAAATTATCCAGATGTACCACTGAGGAGTGTATTTGGTCCACAAATCAAAACAGCCGATCCAGGATGCACCCGCCAATGCAAGCATCAGCATCTGCATCGCAGTTTTCAACTTGCCGAATTTATCCGCTGAAATAACAACACCCTTTTTTGCAGCCAGTGAACGCAAGCCGGTAACCATAAATTCACGGGCCAGAACTGCAATCGCAATCCAAGACGGCATCAGACGGTACTCTACGGCAATAAGCATACATGATGCTACAAAAATTTTGTCCGCCAATGGGTCCATCAATGCTCCGAAATCTGTTATCTGATTCCATTTGCGGGCCAGATAACCGTCAAGCAAGTCGGTTATGCCTGCCAGAAATGCAAGCAGCATAACAATTATACGGAATACTCGAATTGTTCCTGTCATATGTTCAACTCTCGGTCCGCAAAATGCAGACAATGCTACTGCTACCGCAATCATTGCGATACGGCTGATTGTTAAAGTGTTGGGAATGTTCATTTTTTCTCCATTCTTTATTTTATTACATGACCTATTAAATCAAAATCTGATACTGTTTCTATCAAAACTTTATAAAATTTGCCGGCTTTCATTTTTCGG
The DNA here is from genome assembly GCA_017502435.1 of Lentisphaeria bacterium. GTDB lineage: Bacteria > Verrucomicrobiota > Lentisphaeria > Victivallales > Victivallaceae > RGIG5270. The sequence goes on along the minus strand of JAFVUZ010000085.1, from coordinate 849 downwards.
CCGCCGAAAACAACCATATTATCTATTTCCGGTGCATCGGCAACACCTCTGCCGATTGCACGTGTGCCTTCGACATCATCCGCCAAAACTTCAATGGTTCTGCCGATCAGGCTCTTTTGATATTCCTCCATGATTGCCGTCTGGATTTTCATAAGTTCATCGGCTCTGGCACATGAAATTTCAAAATCGACCTGCTCCGGCATCTCTGCGGCTTTTGTACCGGGTTCCGCAGAATACGGAAACACGCCGCAGCGTTCAAATTTAACCTCTTTGATAAATTCTTTCAATTCCTCAAATTCAGCTTCACTTTCACCGGGAAATCCGGTTATGAATGTAGTCCGCAGTACAATATCCGGAATCTCCTGCCGCAATTTGGCAATGATTTCTTTTACTCTTGTTTGACTTACATGGCGGTTCATCGCCTTCAATATCCGTTCGGAAATATGCTGAAGCGGCATATCCAGATAATGCATGACGTGTTTTGAATTTTTCAATGTTTCTATCAATTCATCGGTATAATGTGCAGGATGGGTATAAAGCAGACGGATTTTAAATTCCCCATCCAATTTATCCAGTTCCTGAAGCAGTGAACTCAAATTCTCCCCTGATTCGGGACGGTCATGGCCGAAAACAGTAACATCCTGGGCAACAATCACCAGTTCCTTTACTCCATTTGCAAGAAGATTTTCCGCCTCTTTGACTACATCATGCTGAGTTCTGGTTCGCAATTTGCCTCTGATATGCGGAATCGCACAGTATGTACAGCAGTTGTTGCAGCCGTCGGCAATTTTCAGATAAGCCATATGCGGCACAGTCAACTGCAATCTCGGAGTTGAGTGGTCATACAGA
>JAFVUZ010000084.1 GCA_017502435.1 Lentisphaeria bacterium | reverse complement strand
CTTTTCTGACATAATGCGGCAAGACCCGTTTGATGTAGAACATCCGGAACCGGTCATATTTTACCGGCACATGATACTGCGAGAGATCGTGAACCACCGCAACCGTAAATATCGGATAACGGCAGAATACCCGCCGGTTGGCGGCAAGCATAATGCAGAAATCGTACTTTTTCCAATTTATCCGCCACGGCAGAATAAACAAACTGTAAAGCATGGAAAAGAGGGCACGCCGTTTTTTGATTCTTATAAGTTCAAAGCGTTCAAACTCTTTTACCGCGTCATCTTCCACGATCAAAGTGAGTTCATGCCCGGCACTTTCCAGAGCTTTGACCACTTCTCTTATATAAACCGAAATACCGGATTTACCGTTATCAAAAGGTATGGCTGAAAGCAGTATTTTCATAACAGCACTCCGCAAAGTTTATTGAAATTCTTTATGAAATTTTCTTCCGAAAACTTTTCTTTTGCAAGTTTCCTCCCCCGGTTGCCCATGTCTTCAAGAGCTTCCCGGTTACCGGAAAGAGTGCTCAGAAAACCTGCTGCCGCAACAACTTTTTTCTCTGGTATTGCGATACCGTTTTCAAGGTCAGAAAGCCATTCACGGACACCGCCGGTATCAAATGCCACTACCGGGACTCCGTGTGCCATAGCTTCCAATCCGACCAAGCCGAAAGGCTCCTGCCAGCGGATCGGGAAAAAGAATACATCGCAATTATCCCACAACTTTTCCGGTTCACTTACAAACCCTGTAAAATGAACTTTTTTCTGCAATTTATATTTTTTTACCAGAGCCTCAAGCATCTGGCGGTCTTTGCCGTCTCCTGCAATGGTACACTCAAAAGGTATATCAAGTTCTGCAAGCGTTTTCAGCATCAAATCCGCCCCTTTGCCCCGGATGAGCTGACCGAGGAAGAGTATGCGTAACACGCCGTCGGGCATGAAGTTATGTTCTTTTTCTGTGATTTTGATAAAAGCCGGAAGTTTCACAACTTTTTCAAAACCGTTTTTCCGCAGATTTTCTGCCATGAAATCAGACAACACCAATGCCGGAAATTTCCGGTACTCCGCCAACGGCGGGGCTTCGTTGCGACCGAGAGAACAGAGTTTGCAGATGAATTTATTATATTTCCGGTGGCAGTTGATTCTGCCGATGGGGGTGTAGTAGTGGTGCCGCTGACAGTAAATATTGTGGTCATGGGCGAAAAAGAAGGTCTTTTTTTCCGGCATAAACGGCAAATATTCTACTCCGATAATATTATGTATAATTACCATATCAGCGTTTTTCAGCCAATTATTTTCAGGAGAAAAAATCTGAACAGTGTCAAACGCATTGGCAAAACTTTCCGGCTCTTTTCCGCCATTTTCTGTATAAAGATAATGAACGGCAAAACCGTTGCGGCGCAGAAGTTCCGCACTCTTTTGCATATAGCGCTCAATGCCGCCCACGATACCATTGTATTTACCGATATAAAGAATATTTGTCATTGCAGAATCCTCCGGTAAATATCCGTCAATTTTGCACTGATGCTTTGCCAGTTGTATTCCGCTGCGGTTACTCTGCCGCCAGCAATGATCTGTTCCCGCAAAGAATCGAGCCGATTGTATGCTTTTAACAGGGAATCAACATTGTTATCTTCAAAAAGCAG
>JAFVUZ010000083.1 GCA_017502435.1 Lentisphaeria bacterium | reverse complement strand
GTGCTATGTGTTTGAGCATAAGCAGAGATTTTTGATAGGACGAGGTTTCACAAATTCTCATCTACTTTGCAGAGCATAAAATAATTCACCGTTTCGCTCCTACCTCAAATCAGCACAACGGTTCAAATTGTGCAACCTCCAACATTTGTGTTTACTGATTATCAAAACTAAGGTAACATCTCGTTTTTGAAAGTAATGTATTTTCTTATGATAATGCTCGCGTACTCAAATGGCAGAAAATAGCAGAAAAAATGAGTTTTTTGAGCGTGAAAATATTGCAATAATGGCAACTTCACTGCTGGCCTTTTTGCTTTTGGGTTGGTGCGGAGACTGGGAAAACGAAATAATCGAATTTCTTAAAAACGTGTTTTTGTCTTCTCTCAGCATTTTTTCATTTATCATCATTCTGCTTTTTATATTCAGTGTTATATGTAAAGTTCTATCGAGGAGAAAATGAATATGAAAACATTTATTTTTCTTATGTGCCTTTTATCCTGTATAACCTCTTTCGGTGCAAATATTCCTCGTGTTTATTTGTGCAGAAAATGTGATATTTCGGTCATAAAGGAAAAAAGACCAAATACTTTATACTGCTCTGCCAAAGGCAGTCATAATTGGATTGATCTCGGTATCGTTGGCGAAAATATATATCACTGCCGGAAATGCAGAAAAATTGTTTATACAGCAAAACGCCCCAATGTGATTTACTGTTCTTCTCGTGGCAGCCACACTTGGGATTTGCTTGGCCAAGTTGGTAAAAATCAATATCAATGCCGCAAGTGCAGTATAAAAATTTCTGTTCGAAACAGACCATCTACTATTTATTGTCCTGCTGGCGGCAGTCATAATTGGAACAAGTTTTAATTGCGACAGATTTATATGTGCATAATCAAACTAACCATATCGTTTTTGTTAATATCGTTTGGTTGGTTGAGTGCGGCAGAGCCGAATCTGGGAATTCCGGTAGAGCCAGATCTGCTACTGCAAAAAAAAGGTTTCACGCTTGGATATAGTTTGCAATATCGGCAAGCCGTATGGGTGGCATACACATTGACTGCAGAAAACCTGCAGGCAAAACAAGTTCGCCGCAGAGATCAGTTTCGAGCTGACCCTGAAGTAAAAAATCATCCGGTACAGCCCAAAGACTATGTGCGCAGTGGCTTTGATAAAGGGCATCTTGCACCGGCTGCTGATATGACTTATTCCTTTGGCAGTATGAGCGATTCTTTTTTTATGACCAATATTTCTCCGCAAATCCCCGGTTGTAACCGTGGAATATGGAAGCGGCTTGAAAATCAAGTACGCCGGTGGGCAATAAAAGAGAAAAAACTTTATATCATTACAGGTCCAATCTTTTCAGAAAAGCCTGCAGTAATGAAAACTGCAGCAATCCCTGTCCCTGTTGCGTTCTATAAGGTTATCCTTGATCTTATGCCTCCGATGAAGATGATTGGCTTTATTGTACCGAATCAGACCAGCAAACGCAGAATTGCCAGTTTTGCGGTATCTGTCAATGAGGTGGAACGCATTACAGGCTATGATTTCTTTAGTCAGCTTGACGATGAACTTGAGAACAGTTTGGAAGCTAATATTGATATTTTTACTTGGAAATAATCTTTTTTATCATCAAAACTCCCCAGCATGATGACTGATTGTTATTTATTTCCAGATTGCTTCTTCGGCTTGAGCCATGCGGCGGGCGAATTCTTTTTTGCCCATAGTGCGGAACTCGGCGATTTTCGCCATTGAACTTTGGTTCGGACGGACTTTGCCGTGTTCCCAACGGTTCAGAGTTGCCCGGTCAATTTCGATCAGGCGGGCAAAGTCTGACTGACTGAGATTGAAT
>JAFVUZ010000082.1 GCA_017502435.1 Lentisphaeria bacterium | reverse complement strand
GGTATGTGGGTGCATCTTCCAAGCCGATGACTGAGTACCGCAAGCAACCCGGTGACCGGCTCGGTTTCAATTGGATGGTTCCCAATGTTGCCGGGAAACGGGCAATCCGTCACGTCATTTATGATACAAACTTTTGGAAAAGTTTTATTCACACCCGTTTGGGAGTGGCGTTGGGCGATAAAGGCAATCTTTCCCTTTACGGCAGAATCCCCGGAGTCCATCAGCTTCTGGCTGAACATCTGACCGCCGAGTACAAAGTAAAGACCCAAGGTCGCGGCAGAACCGTTGACGAATGGAAAATCAAGCCCGACCGGACTGACAACCACTGGCTGGACTGTATTGCCGGTTGTGCCGTTTGTGCATCCATGCTCGGAGCTGCTCTCCCGGAAACTCTGCCGGTGAAAGCTGCTCGCAAACCCATGATCCGTCTTTCCGACCGCCGCATCGGGGAAAGACCGCAACCCACCACCAACGGCAAAATGAAACTTTCAGATATCAGAAGGAGTAAAAATGGCTGACAGCATTATTGAAAAAATAGCAGAAATCCTCGCTAACGCAATTCTTCAGAGAAAGTTGCAACAATGATCTCAGACCGAGTTGCTATCTCGCTCCAGTGGAGCTTATATATAGCAAAGTTCTGAAAAGGAGCAAATATGAGAGAAAATATTCAAAGAAAAATGAATGTACGCACAGAACTCGCCCGACTCCAAACCATGGAGTTGGACGAGCTTAAAAATTATTGGCGTGAAGTTTACGGGAAGGAAGCTCCTGATTGCGGAAAGGTATTTTTACGCAAGCAGCTTTCATTCCGTGTCCAGGAATTACAGTATGGCGGTATCAGTGAGACCGCACAGGCTGTACTGGTTGAAGCAGGTAACCTTCCCAAACTCAAACCGAACTCCGGAGGCGTTCTCCCCGGAACCCGTTTTGAGAGAGATTGGAAGGGAGAAATCCATGTGGTCATAGCCACCGCAACAGGATTTGAATACAAAAATCAAAAATTCCGTTCTCTTTCCGGAGTGGCATTTGCCATTACCGGAACTCAATGGAACGGAAAGAAATTTTTCGGAGTGAAATAATGGAAACAGTACGATGCGCCTGTTATACGAGAAAATCAAGTGACGATGCGACACTTGATCGGGACTTTAACAGTCTGACCTCTCAACGGGAAGCCTGCGAAAACTATATCAACAGTCAGCGGGAAAAAGGCTGGATTTGTCTGCCGGAACATTACGATGATGGCGGTTTTTCCGGAGGCAATATGAACCGTCCGGCAATGACCCGGTTGAAAGAAGATATTGCGGCAGGAAAAATTGATATGGTGGTATGTTACAAAATTGACAGATTATCACGATCAATTTTGGATTTTGCAGAACTTCAAAGTTTTTTTGAAAAGCACAATATTCACTTTGTAAGCGTTACGCAAAATATTGATACTTCAAGTAGTTCCGGCAGAATGTTATTGAACGTTCTGGTTACCTTCGCCGCCTTTGAAAGGGACCTTATAATCGAGAGAACCCGAACAGCTGTTATCGGCGGAAAAAAGCGCGGAAAATTCTGCGGCGGAGTACCTATGATCGGATATAATTCAGACCCAATAACAAAGAAACTTTTTATAAATGAGGAAGAAGCAAAAGTTGTCAGACTTATCTTTGAAAAGTATATGGCTCTTGGTTCTCTGAAGCAGACCGTAACGGAAATAAACGCCTTGGGTTTGAAGACCAGAGAGTGGACTTCCGTCAGCACCGGCAGACTCCACAAGGCAAAGAAATGGGATACCGGCACGGTTTACCGCATTCTTTCCAATCCGGTTTATGCCGGATACACCAAACATTACGATGTAAATTATGAAGGTGAACATGAAGCGATCATTCCCCGTGACCAGTGGGAAAAAGTTCAGCAAATGATGAGTACCAATGCCGGAGAGAGAAGCGGTTACCGAAAGCAAATCCACCCGTTAAGCGGGCTTATAAAATGCGGACATTGCGATTGTGCTTTGACGCCGACTTATACAAAGAACCACGGAAAAAAGTATTGTTATTATATTTGCCAGAAAACAAACAAATCTCCAGACCACCAGTGTGAATTGAAACGCATCCCAGCCGGGGATTTGGAGCATTCCATCCTTACGCTGATTGCCGGATTTTTTCATACCCCATCCGTCATCAAGGCGACTTTAAAAGCGGTCAAAGAAAAAGAACAGTTGCTTCGGGAAAATTACACCAACGACTGTGAACGGTTGCAGAAACATCTTACCGAACTGAAAAAGAATGCCTTGCAGAACGATACAGATTTTGACGAAATCAGAAAAGTTGGAGAACTGCTCGCAGAAGCCAAAAAGAAAAAGGCGCAGTTGCGTGAACCGTTGTCGGAGACAGAGATCATTGCCGCACTCGGCGATATTTCCGGACTTTGGGAATTTATGTTTCCCGGAGCAAGACAGGAATTGGTACATCTGCTCATCGGTGAGATAAGAGTTTTTGCCGACAAAATCAGTTTGACGTTAAAAGTTGACGGCTTGAAAGACCTTGCCTCTGAAATGGCGGTCAGCGGATATTTTTATGAACCTCACGGAGAGCCGGAGAAATTTCCGGAAACCGCACAGGAAGTTTTGGATGATGGTTCAATCCGGATGACCATGCAGTTGGAAAGCAAGAAAATTGACGGACACCGCCGAGTAGTGATTCCTGCTCCCGGTGCAGACCGGATGAAG
>JAFVUZ010000081.1 GCA_017502435.1 Lentisphaeria bacterium | reverse complement strand
GATGTGAAGGTGTGAAGAGTTTGCCTGCGGCAAACGTGAAGTGCGCCCTGACGGGCGTAAGGATGTGCAGTTTTTATGAATTTTTTTGAGGCAATACAACGGTAAAACACCTATTTGACAAGTAACACTCACCAGCAATTCAATCAGAGTGAAAGATTTACGGTGTACACTTAAAAAATCTTTTTTCATTTTTCACAAATCCTTCTGTTTTATTTTGTTAATGTTACTGCTAATGTTTTGATTTCGAACGGAGCAAAGGAAACAATACCGTTTTTCACCGGAGAAACGACCTCGCCGACCGGCGTGATCTCATGAATTTCATGACCATTCACCCAATCTCCGGACAAATGGTTTTCACAACGTTTTCCGCAATATTCATAGAATCGCAAAATCAATTTATTTCCAATCCGTTCCGCTGATGATAACGCAATGTTTCCTCTATCCCAGGAAAGCCATTCACCTTCCGGTAATTCAGCAGATTCTGTGGGCATCCGGTTCAGAATATTTCCCAATTCCGCAGCCTTTTCCAAATCCAAAGCATCATGGGCACGGAAGGCAAACCAATATTCATGGACTCCATTATCGTATGAACCGGGATCCGGGCAAAGTGAGCCGCCTTCCACTGAAATTCCGCTGCGGAGCAGTGAGAAACGAATCAAATTCTGGGCTGCCCAGCATCCGGGGGTTCCACTGTTGGCGATCGCAAGTGCAGAATCATTATCAGAAAAATCTGTCCAATCCAATGTGGGCCAATCGCCATTGGCAAGGTTGTATGCTCTGGGATTCAGCAGTTTGGCCGTTGATTCATATTTGCAATCCACTTCAAAATACGGTTTTCTTGAAATAGAACCAAATGGTACAGAATCGGTCCGTTCCATTTCAAACGGATTGAGTTTATGGGGAAATTCCACAAAAACTTTAGATCCGAACCCTTTATAATCAAGAGTCAATTTCAAAAAGAAATAATCATCTTTCTTCGGAAAATAAAAATCCTTTTTCCAGGAAAGAGACTGGAAGCCATTCCATGGAGCCCCGCTATGACCATACATCTTCGGTTCTTTGACATTAATAAAGCCTTCTGAAGCAGCATGATAGAACAGAGAACCTTCTGTAATTGTATATTTTCCTTCCTGACAATATTCATCTGAAAGAATCATATTCACGAACCGCTCAGTCCACATGGAACCGTAATCAGCTCTGATCCGGATTGCCCCGAAATCTTTCCCGAACACATCGTATTTTCCATTTACAGCAGGATATTTTCCGCTGAAATCAACAGTAAGAAAATCCGTCTTGATTACGTTTCCTTTGACTTTTTTCTTAACGTCATCAGAAGCGCCAACTTGGAACTTCTTTCCACCGACAGCCGGAAGATCTGCATAGAAATAATAGTTTTCACCAATTTTTTCAGATATGATCCCTTTGGGAGCCTGACGGGAACAGACAAGCTGATTTCCCTTTACGGATGAAGTATTGGAAATGAAGAAGTTTTTTCCCTTCTTTCCGGGATCACATGCTTTTTCCGTGAAATCGAATATTTTTTTGAACTTTTCTTCAATGGAAGCCTGGGCAGCATCGGTACAGCATCCGCAAAGGCTGTCATGGAATGCACAACGGAACAATTCTCTATTGATATCTTCGGCATCCAATTCTTTTCCTGCTGCGGCGGCAAGAATTTCCGCACGGCGCAGCTGAATTTCCGCTTTCCGCATCTTCTGTTTTGTACCAATACGGGTAGTATAACATCCGGTAAAGGTAGGATTGAATTCTCCTACGTAGCGTGGATAATTTCCTGACTCCATGTCTTTAAAGAATTTATGCAGAGTGCTGAAACGAACTTCTCTCATTCCTTTCCGGTTGACCTGTTCCACATACCGGCAGATATCTTCCGGTATGAACCCTTCCTCCTTATGAAAAATCACAAGGCCGTAATCAAGACTTGAAACGAACCGCTCAAAATCACGGCGCATCTGATTTTTTGAATCGTAACAGATAGGAACATTACAGCTGTAACTGTTATCAACCACCCCACCGGAAATATTGGCAACAAGAACAGAACGGTTATTGGCAGAACTCCAGATAAATGGCGTCCGGAGATTCAAATCCTCCGGAGCATTTGCCATGCGACCGGGAACAAGATATTTATATCCGCAAAGAGAAAGCACTTGAGGGACTTGTATGGGCATGCCGAACACATCGGATAAACATGCCACTTCTGTCTGAACGCCGAACATCTTTTCATAGTCTTTCCTGCCGTAAAGCAGAGATTTCAGGAACGTTTCACCCGAGCACATATTCAAATCCGGAATACACATTCCTCCGACGAAATCAACTTGCCCCTTTTTCCACAGAGCCAAAAGCCGTTTCCGGAATTCCGGCAAACGTCCCGGCGTTTCCGACTGCTCAAAGAAAAAACAGAATTCCGGATTTTCTTCTGCGATCCGGATCAAATGTTCCGTCTGTTCTTTCCGAACCTGATCTGCTTCGGAATAAGTTCTGCGCCAGACGAGATCTGAGTGATGTCCGCAAATAAAGTAAACAGGGGACAGCTGAGAGTCATTTTTCTTTTCCTGCGGTTGCATTTCTGTTTTTTTACTTCTGTTTCCATCTTTTACATTGGAACAAACATAATATCCGCGGGAGCCGCGACACTCCACAAAACCTTCATCAACAAGCTGATTCAGGGCTTTTTGAATAACTGAGGGACTGACCCCGAAATGAACAGACATCTTTGCAATCGGCGCCAGACGATCCTCGCCGGAAAGCTGATCACTCATGATACTTTCTACAATAGAGTCCCGAACAATTATGTATTTCGGCGGATCTGATGAAACTGTCATAAAATATCTCCTGTATCTTTTCATATTGTTTTATATCTTTCTTATATTATATCATATCTTTTTATATTTGTCAAGTCCATTTTTTTATAAAATAAAGTTTTTTTATCCTTTTTTACTTAAAAAAGCGTGGTTTGAATGGCGTAAAACTGGTAATTTCAGGTAAAGCATCCGGCTTGGTTGAGGTGCTTGGTGACTTTTTTCCGGAAGCAAAATGGCAGTTGATTAACGGCGAAGCAAAGAACATCACAGACCTGGCGGCAAAACTCGGTTTGAAACCGCCGTATGTAACGCGGGTACTTGGCTTGAACAACCTTGCTCCGGACATTGTTGAAGCAATCGTGAACGGAGCTGAACCCGATGGGTTATCCATCGCACAAATCATGAAAAAACATCCCGGAAGACTGGAATGAACAGCGGAGGCTTTTCATTTTCCCGGAACGGTGATTCCGGGAAACGCTTGGCGGCAGCAAGAAATCTTACCGCCTTTTTGCGTTTTAGAGGGACTTATCTTAATAACAGCAATTTTACTTTCCGCATTGTTTTCTGTTGCAATTTTATAAAATATCCCACCAGAAATGCCGCAATGACCGTTCCTTCTCTGACTCCGGTAATATTATGAAAGCAG
>JAFVUZ010000080.1 GCA_017502435.1 Lentisphaeria bacterium | reverse complement strand
GCGACAGCAACGAACGGCATACCCCTGATGTGGCTAATCCGGCGGAAGATTTGATTGCTCATCCCCTAAAAAAAGGGGAGGAGCAATCGAACATTCCGCCGAAAAAATAGCTAAACACCACACAGCCGCCGACATTCACGCGCCAGCGTCACATCGCACCGGGTCGTACCCGGCGCCGGGTGCAGGGGCGGCGTAAGCCCCTGCAAAAAAACACAAAATAAGTTATCTCCCCTCAAAGGGAACAGAGCGTTTTTCAAAGTGCGTCAAGTATTTCATTGCAGCTGACGCAGGAGGTTCCGCGTTTGCCGACGGCAATTCCGGATGCAATATTGCCTATGATGGCGGCATCCATGATACAGCCTCCGGCGGCAAGGGCACAAGTCATTGAAGCCATCAGAGTATCTCCGGCACCCGAGACGTCAAATACTTCTTTTGCGGAGGTAGGTATGATGTTGAGTTTGCCGTTTTCGAGAATGGCAAGCCCGTCGGCAGAAAGGGATATAACAAGATAACGCGGTGAATATTCGGCTGAAATTTTCAGTGCCGCCTGCAGCAGAAGTTCTTCACGTTTTTCTTTTTCTGCAAAAGGGTCATCCTTCATGCCTGCAAGCGAAAATGCTTCACTGCGGTTGGGTTTGAGAATTGAGAGATTGTAAATTTTGGAGAGACTGCCGGGTTTGGGATCGAGAGCGGAGATTATGCCGTTTTTATTGGCACAATCCACGAGTTTCTGCACTGTATTTGTGGAAAGAACTCCTTTTTTGTAATCCGAAAAAATGACAGCATCGATGCATTTTTGTTCCATTAACGAGCATAGTTTTTCCAGGAAAATTTCGTTGTTGGTATTTGAAATCAAATCGGTATTTTCAGTATCGACACGGAGCAGCTGCTGTTGATTGGCAACGAAACGTTCCTTGACGGTAGTGGGGCGGGAACTGTCTTTGACTAGAAAAGTTTCAATATTTTTTTCTTTGAGTTTGCTGCAGAGTTTTTCTCCCTCGATATCATCACCGATAACGCCGAAAAGAGAACTTTTTATTCCGAGAGAAGCGAGGTTTTCGGCTACATTGCCTGCTCCGCCTGCACAATAATCTTTTTTTATGATACGGATGACCGGCACGGGGGCTTCGGGAGAGAGACGCTCGGATATACCGCAGGTAAAAATATCCAGCATGACATCGCCGATGACGGCAATGCTGAGTTTGTTGAAATTTTTGATTATGTTTTTCATGCTTCCAGATTGCCTCCTTTGACAAGGTAATTGCGGATGTAGTCGGCGACGGCTTCTTTGAGCGGGGTTGCTTCTGTGTGCCAACCGTGGGCAAAAAGTTTTGAAGTATCTGCTTTGGTATAATATTGGTATTTCGGGCGGAGAGATTCCGGCATTTCAATATATTCAATATTTACGGGCATATCAAGTGCTTCAAAAGCGGCCGTTGCCAGAGCGTTCCAGGTTTCCGCCCGGTTTGAGCCGATATTGAAAAGTCCGGTGGCATTTTTGTTGTCAAAAAGGTGCAAAACCATTTTGACTGCATCTTTGACATAGAGGAAGTCACGCATAAATTCGCCGTCAGCATAATCGGGATTGTATGATTTGAAAAGACGCATTTTTCCTTCTGCAGAAATCTGTTCAAAAGCACGCAGAACCACGCTTCGCATATCGCCTTTGTGGTATTCATTCGGGCCGTAAACATTTGAAAATTTGCAGCCGGTGATCTTTTTCTGAATACCGTGCCGTTTGGCCCAGAGGTCAAAAAGCTGTTTACTGTAACCGTACATATTGAGCGGACGGAGTTTTTCAATTTCATCGTCGTTGTCGTTGTATCCTTGAGAACCGTCTCCGTAAGTCGCACAACTTGAAGCATATACAAATCTGATATCCTTGCTTAGTGCAAAAGATGCAAGTTCTTTTGTATAATTGAAATTGTTGTCAATCAGATAACTTGCATCCTTTTCCGTTGTGCTGGAACAGGCACCCATGTGAAAAATCCCTTCGATTTTCATATCATTGAGCAATCCTGAATTGAGCATCTGACGGAATTCATCTTTTTCATGATAATCAGTGAATTTCAGAGGGACAAGATTCCGCCACTTTTCAGATGTTCCGAGGTGGTCAACAACAATAATATCAGTGATGTTGCGACGGTTCAGTTCCCAAATGATTGCACTGCCGATAAGACCGGCTCCGCCGGTGACGATGATTGACATATTAACGACCTCCGAAAAAATGTTCTTCTATGATCAATGCCAATGTATGATAAAGCGGCAGATGCAGTTCCTGAATTTTGTATGTTTCAGTTTCCGGAGCATTGATAACAAAATCTGCATACGCTTCGGCTTTGCCGTGATTTTTGCCGGTGAAAAGGATGGTTTTGATATTGAGGACGCGGGCGGTCATGAAAAGTTTGCAGATATTGTCAGCATTGCCGGAAGTTGAAAAACCGATAACCACGTCATCTGCCTTGCCGAGTGCCAGCAGTTGCTGAGCGTAGATGAGCGAAGCATCGACATCATTGGCAAATGCAGAGCCGAATCCCGGATGAGACAAAAGTGAGATGCATTTCAACCCCTGCTGGAGAGATTTTGCAATATTTTCTCCGGCATTTCCGAATAAATCCGCAAATTTATTCTGCATTTCAGCATTAAGCGGACGTTTGGAACAAAAGCCTTTAAGCAGTTCTCCTGCAAGATGTTCGCAATCGCAGGCACTGCCTCCGTTGCCGGCGAGAAAAAGAGTTCCGCCGTTGGCAAGAGAAGTTATTATTTCACTGCAGACGGCACTTAATTCATTTTTGATGCCGGCGAGATTGGGGTAGCGGATCAACATATTCTGTAAAATATCGGAATTTATCATTTTTTACCTCCGTCATAGTCGTGCATGGGGAAATTACGTTGTCTTGCCGCTTCATAAAGCAATATGGTTGTGGCAGTGGCAACGTTGAGAGAATCAATTTTGCCGAGCATCGGGATAACAACCTTCAAGTCGGAGTCATTCATCCAGAAGTCAGTCAATCCGGTCTGTTCACGACCGACAACAATGGCTACTGCCTGAGTTAAATCCACATCGGTATATTTTTTGTCGGTATGCGGAGTTGCCGCAAGAGTTTTGATATTGTTGGCACGCAGCCATGCCATTGCCTCTTCGGAAGTCGCTTCCGCCAGCGGTACGGAAAAGAGTGCTCCGGTGCTGGCACGGATGACATTGGGATTGTAAATGTCGGTACATTTGTCACAGATTATAAGTCCGTCAACTCCGGCGGCATCGGCACTGCGGAGCATGGAACCGAGGTTGCCGGGTTTTTCAATCGCTTCAGCGACGAGATAAAGACCGTTTTTGACAATCGGCATATCAGCAAGCGTGTGGCGTTTCATTTTTGCAATGGCAATAAGTCCTTCGGGGCGGTCGCGATATGCGAGTTTTGTAAGTATCTGGGGAGTCACCTGCATAACTTTGACGCCGTTATTTGCGAGAGATTCAAGGAGGGGATATTCATTTTCGCCGAGGAATTGTTCGGGTGCGAAGAAACACTCCATGATCTCCATCCCGTATTCCTGTCCTCTGGTAAGTTCGCGATAACCTTCAAGCAAAGTCAACTGTTCTTTTTCGCGGTCGCGGCGTTCACGCAGTTTGACGGCGTGTTTGACTGAATTGTTTTGAAAACTTGTTATTTTTAAAAATTCCATAAAAACCTCTGATAAAATTATATATTGGTACAATATACACCTTTTTTCAAGAAATAAAAATGATTTATGTTGGTATTTTGAAAAAAATGGGCTAAATTATAATATAATTTGTTAACAGACAGGATTTTTATGAAAAAATATGCAGTTATTCTTGCCGGCGGTATTGGTTCCAGAATGAACAGTGCTGTTCCGAAGCAGTTTTTGGAAATCGGCGGGGAAACTATTCTCGGACGTGTTTTGCGGAGATTTGAAGAACATCCGCAAATCGACGGTATTGTGCTGGTTATGCATGGAGATTATATCAGTGAGGGCAGAAGTATTGCTGAAAAACTCGCTTTGAAAAAACTGTTGAAGATAGTTCCCGGCGGTTCCAGCCGTAAACAGAGTTCATTCAACGGCGTTATGGCTCTGCCTGAAGAAGAATCCTGTGTGCTTATTCACGATGCGGCAAGACCGTTTGTCAGTGAACGTATAATAAGCGATTGCTGCAATGCTTTGGATAGTTATCAGGCAGTAAGTACAGTCATAAAATCTACTGATACGGTTTATCTCGTTGATGAGCAAGGATTTATTGCAGAAGTTCCGGATCGTGACAATGTGGCGATGGTGCAAACTCCGCAAGGTTTTCATTACAGCTTGATTGCAGAGGCTCACCGTCTGGGAGCAGAAAATCCGGAATTGAATTTTACCGATGATGCAAGTATGATAGTTCATTATGAACTGGCTGAAGTTTTCTGCGTCCGAGGTGAATTTGAAAACCGTAAAATAACTAATCCCGCTGATCTGGATTGAAAATAACCAAGGTAAATAAACTTGAAACTTTTTAAAAATAAGGATTTGAAAAATGAACGCATTTGAAAAACGCAGTTTGAAGTATACTTTGAGCTGCCCCGAAACCGATTTCAGTATCAACTTCGCAGGTATGAAATTTACCGGCAAAAATCTCGATGATATGGCTCCTTTGTTCAAAAAAGCAGCCAAAGGTATTGCCGATATTGAAAGCGGCAAAATCAAGAATCCCGATGAAAAACGCAAAGTAACTCACTTCACCGACCGTATCGCTTATGCCGAAAGCAAACTTTTTCAGGAGGTCGAGGCCTTTGCCGCAGATATCCGCAGCGGTAAAATCACCGGTGCAACCGGCAAAAAATTTGATGCCGTCGTAATCAATGGTATCGGCGGTTCCGCTCTCGGTCCGCAGTTGATGCAGTTTGCAATCAACGGACCTTATTACAATGAATGGAGTGCCAAAGAACGCAACGGAAATTTGCGTATCTACTTCCTGGATAATACAGATGCCGCAGGTTTTGTCGATATGTGCAAGGTCTGTGACCCTGAAACAACTCTGCATCTTTGCATTTCCAAATCAGGCGGCACTCAGGAAACTAAAAACAATCTTATTGCCACTGAAAATCTTTATGCGTCTTTGAAACTTGACTTTGCAAAACACGCCTGTGCAATCACTATGAAAGACAGTTCTCTCGACCAAATCGCCCGCAGCGGCAAATGGCTCAAGGTCTTTGAAATGGCTGAATCCATCGGCGGACGCACCAGTGAAACCAGTATTGTCGGTCATCTGCCCGCAGTTCTTTGCGGTATCGATTTTAAATCATTTATTGCCGGTGCCTGTGCCATGGACGAATGGACCCGTTCCGCTAAAGCACTTGAAAATCCCGCAATGATGCTTGCCGCCATGTGGTATATTGCCGGTAAAGGCAAAGGAAACCGCAATATGGTTATTGTTCCTTATTCCGACCGTCTGGTGCTTTTGTCACGTTATCTGCAGCAGCTGGTTATGGAAAGTCTCGGCAAAGAGTTTGATCTTGACGGCAAAAAAGTCCATCAGGGCTTGAACGTTTTCGGCAACAAAGGCGGTACAGATGCTCATGCATTTATCCAGCAGCTCAATGACGGTCGTGATGATTTCTTTGCAACTTTCATTGAAGTTCTGAAAGACGCCGAACAGCTCAAACTCGGTGAAATGATGTTCATGGGTGATTATCTCCACGGCTTTATGGAAGGTCTGACACTGGCTCTCCGCAGCAAAAAACGTCAGATCATCTCTGTCAAGATTTCTGAAATCAATACTTTCAATCTCGGTATGCTGATTGCACTTTATGAAAGAGCGGTTGCAGTTTACGCTGAATTTATCAATATCAATGCTTTCCATCAGCCGGGCGTTCATGCTTATAAACTTGCCGCCAAAGGTGTGCTTGCTATGCGTGAAAAAGTTCTCGCCGTACTTGCAGAAGCCGGCAAATACGAACTCACTGCCGCAGAAATTGCCGCTAAAGCAGGTCTCAATGACAATGTTGTTGAAGTCGGCAATCTGATGGATAAAATTTCATTCAACTGTCCCAAAGTCAACCGCAAATATGTAAAAAACAAAAAATGTTTTGTCTATTTCAATTGATGAAAAATGAATTGATTACAATACTTTTTTTGCTGACAGCGGCGTTTTTTATGCCGCTGTCAGGTGCTGTTTTCGCCCCGGAGTGGGATCTGGACAGTACCGTGAAGGATAAAGGCAGTATCCGACGTATTGTGGAACGTTATCCGCAGGGGGACGTGGTCCATGTTTTTGACCGCGTCAAAGGTAAAATACTGCGTACTTTCCCGGAGGAGAAAAGCCGCAGAAAAGTTGAATGCAGAATGTTTTACCGCAAAGACGGCAGACTTGAAAAAGTTGCAACCTTTATTGACGGCAAACTTATCTGCACTGAAAACGGTATTTATGATGATGCCGGAATCCTCCGCGGCATCCGCCGTGTCGATGCTCAGAATAAAGACATGATTTCTACTACGATGCTGGTCTATGATGAAAATAGCGGGCGTTTGAAAATGTACGGTATTCAAACCCCTCAGGGGGTGGTTGATTACTATAATGAATACGATAAAAAAGGAAATCTTGTTTTTGTCAAAGGCTATTTCAGAAATAAATTCAATGCCGGAGCACGTTATGTTCATGACAGTAACGGATTGATAAAAGAGGTTTTCCGTTTGAACAGCCGTATGCAGAATGCAGGTATTCTCAAAAATGAATATCTGCTTGACGGCAATGGCAACTGGATAGAAAAAAAGTCGCTGTTTTACAAAACTCTGAAACAAAAACCCATATTTGCGGAAACTGTCACCCGCAAAATAGAATATTTCAAATAGGGGGATTTTATGAGAAAAACCGGTTTGTTTGTATTGTTTTTGCTCTCTATGCTGCTTGTTTCATGCCGTATCCCGAATCAGAACGAAGCGTTTCATCAAATCCGTATCGGAGTGATTCTGCCGCTGTCAGGCAATGAAAGAGTTCAAGGCAAAGCCGCTCTCGATGGGATGGAACTTGCCGTCCGTGAGTGTAACATAAGAGGCGGAATTGATAAACGCAAAGTGCAGTTGTGTATTTACAACAGTTCGGGAAATCCCGGAAAAGCCGCTCAGATTGCCCGTGAAGCCATTGAAAAAGACAATATTGTTGCCATTATCGGAGCATACAGCAGCAATGAAGCTGTACAGATCAAACTTGTCGCAGAGGAACTCGGCGTGCCGTATGTCGCCAATATGGCAACGCATGAAAGTTTGACCAAAGATGCAAAATATACTTTCCAAAGCACTCTCAGCGATGAAATTCAGGGAGCGGCACTTGCTTATTATATCGCTTTCAAACGCCGTTTTTTAAAACCGGCAGTAATGATAAATACTGATCCTGCTTTGATATATCCCCGTGACCTCGGTCGTAAAACCGCACAGGCCTGGGCAGATTTTTCAGGCCGTGAACCGCTGCTTATGACTTACAGTGCCGGACAGAAATCTTTTGCTCAGCAGATTCAGAAATGTATTTATGAAGATGTTGACGTGATAGTGCTGCCATCTTATCCTGAATGTGCGAAAAGATTCATCCTTGAGGCACGCAAATTGAATTATAAAGGTGCATTTGCAGGTTCAGACAGTTATGAACATCCGCTTTTGCTCAATGCCGCAGAGGAGTTGGGTGACTGTTTTTTCAGCACTCCCTATTATGTCAGGAACAAATCGGAGGAAAATCAGGAGTTTGTTGCTCTGATGCAGAAAAATTACAAACGCCTCCCTTCTGCTGCTGAAGCAATGGGGTATGACGGCATCAATTTTCTGTTGAAGGGCTTACGCAATGCTTACACTCCGGATGAAATCGCCGCAAATCTTGATAAAATGCGTTCATTTTACAGTGTCAGCGGTACTGTGGAGTATCATAGTATCATGGATTCCATGCTGCATCCGGTCTTTATCATGGCGGCTCCCGGCAAAAAAATACCTCCCGTTCTGCAATGGACTGTGGATAGTACACAATTGAAAAATTATCGCAAACGCGAAGAAAATTAACATAAAGGAAATTTATAATGTACACAATCAAAAAAGCCAAACAAATGGTCAATCTCACCTCTTCATTTGAAGAAGGTGCATGGAAAGATGCCGAAAATATCGCTATCGCCAATGTCATGGGAAAAAGTTCCGCACATCATCCTATTGTCAATGCCCGTCTGCTCTATGATGATATGGGAATTTATATCCGTTTTGAAGTTCAGGACCGTTATGTCCGTGCGGTTCAGACTGAATATCAGGCATCTGTCTGCGGTGACAGCTGTGTTGAGTTTTTTGTTCAGCCCAAAGCCAGAAAAGATTATTTCAATTTTGAAATGAATGCTATTGGCACTCTTTTGCTTTACAATATTGTTGACCACAGCAGGGGTCCGAATGGTTTTGCTGATTATTCCAAAGTTCCTGCTGAAAAACTTCAGGGAATGTCTATTGCAACATCACTGCATGGCGTAATTGATCCTGAAATCACCGCTCCGGTTGACTGGAGTCTGGCAGCATTTATTCCCTTCAGCATTTTTGATCTTGATAAAAAAGTTGCATCCGGAGATATCTGGCGTGCCAATTTGTACAAATGTGCGGACAAAACTTCACATCCCCACTGGATCACAGCCTATCCCATCTCTCAGCTCAACTATCACCTGCCTGAATGTTTTCAGGAAATAGTTTTTGAGTGATCATGATATTTTTTGATACCCATTATCACCACAAAGAAGGGGTGGATTTTGCCGCTGAAATTGCCGTTTTCCGTGCGGAGATGGCGGCAAATGACAAACTCTGCATGATAACTCTCGGCGGTTCTCTGACTGAAAGCATTGTCGCACAAAAAGTTGCAAACAGTGCAGAAAATGTCTGGTTCTGTGCGGGAGTTCATCCGCATTGTGCCGCTGAATTTTTATCTCAGGGCGGCGATTTTGACGAACTTGAAAATGATCCGAAATGCTGTGCCGTCGGCGAAATCGGGTTGGATTATTTTTATGATTTTTCGGATGAGGAGTCGCAGAAAAAAGTCTTTGCATATTTTCTTGAGCGTGCATTGGCGAAAAATATGCCTGCCGTTATCCATGTCAGAGACAAAGATGACAGTGTGAAAGCGTATGAGGATGCTTATGATTTATTGAGCGTTTTTGCTGCAAAAGGCGGACGTTTTGAACTTCATTCATACGCAGGAAATATTGAATTTCTTGAGAAATTTTCCAATCTCGGAGCATATTTCAGTGTCAATGGTATGGTCACATTCAAAAAAGCGGATAATATCCGTATGAATTTGCAGAAAATGCCGCTTGACCGTCTGCTGATTGAAACAGATTCCCCGTATCTTGCCCCCGTCCCCCACCGCGGCAAAGAAAACCGTCCGGTGCTGGTGCAGTTTGTCGCTCAGAAAGCGGCAGATGAACTGCAGATGTCACTGGCAGATTTTTGTGAACTTACTGCAAAAAATGCAGAAAAATTTTTCAACATTGAGATATTATGAAAAAAGTATTGCCGTTTACCCCCAGTTCCCGTTTGTATTTTGCTGATGACCTGCCTGAAGTGGCTGTTGTTTTCAAAGGTGACAGACTGCTTGTCCGCCAAACTGCAGAAAGTTGTTTTCTGCCCTGTACTTTTGAAACTGAATTTGCCGCTTTGAAAGAGTTGGCAGGAGAGGCACTTTGTGTCGGCACTTTTAACGGTATGGAGTGCGGAGCCTGGGAGATAGAGGCTGATTGTGAATGGCAGAATCCGGACGGAACAGAATTTGCAGAAATCCGTTCCGCCATGCATTTAATGGATAAAATGTCCGTCAATGCCATCGCCCGTGCCAGAGAATTACTGGCGTGGCGGCAGCGGCGGCAGTTTTGCGGAGTCTGCGGCCGGGAACTTGTTGACAATGCAAGCGATATAAGCCGTATCTGTCCGGAATGCGGCAATACTTTTTATCCGGTTCTTGCTCCCGCTGTTATTGTGGCTGTTGTGCGTGACAATAAACTTCTGCTTGCACATAATGCCAGATTCAAAAATAATATGTACGGCTTGGTGGCAGGTTTTGTTGAAGCCGGTGAAAATCTTGAAAATGCAGTCAGCCGTGAAATTATGGAAGAGGTTGGAATTGAGGTGAAAAATATCCGTTATTTTTCCAGTCAGGTATGGCCTTTCCCTAATTCGCTGATGGTTGGATTTTTTGCTGATTATGCGGCAGGAGAAATCAAAGTTGACGGAGTTGAAATCGCTGATGCAGGCTGGTTCAGCCCGGATGAATTTCCTGAAATTCCGCGGCATGGCAGTATTGCCCGCAAATTGATAGATGCATTTTGTGAATCGGAGTTTTGATTTTGTTTTTGCCGGCAGATTGAATATCAAGGCTGTATACTGAACGCAGACTGATTTTTTATTACAAGGGGGCTTACGCCGCCCCGGCGTTCCACCCGCCTTTCTATTACGCTGACGCGTGACGCCGATTGCCTTGTCACGGCGTAGCACAGCGAAGACGGAACCCCGGCGCCGGGTACGACCCGGAGCGATGTGACGCTGGCACGTGAGGGGCAGCGGCTGGGTGCGTCAGGCTGTTTTTCGGCGAAATTTTCGTTTCGTCCTCCCGCATATAAAAGCGGGTGGAACGCTGCGGAATGACGAAACAAATCTTCCGCCGG
>JAFVUZ010000079.1 GCA_017502435.1 Lentisphaeria bacterium | reverse complement strand
CTTCGCTTAATACGCCGACAGGCGTGCTTCATAATCCGAAGGATTGCTTCATACGGCGAAGCCGTGCTTCATAATCCGCCTTGCCAGATGAAGCAACTTCATTCCATTCAGCTATGAAGCATTGTTCCGTTTCACTCCACAATATGAAGCATTCGCTTCGCTCATATTATTAGAAAATGAAAAAATGAGAGTTCTCCGCTTGTAATACATACCTTGCATTGTTATATTAACAGTTGAAAGGAATAACTCATTATGGAAAAGTCTTCAAATAAACTTATTGATCTGTCTGTATCTTTTGCCGTTGAAATCCTCAATCTGGTAAAATTCTTGAAAAGTCAGCAAGAAACGATCATTTCCAACCAGATTGGCAGAGCCGGAACCAGTATCGGAGCCAATATCCACGAAGCACAATACGCTCACGGCAAACCTGATTTCATCGCAAAACTTCAAATCGCCTTAAAAGAAGCCAACGAAACCAGTTATTGGCTGCTGTTGCTTTCCAAAAGCAATTATATCATTCCGGCTGAATATGACCGCTTAGAGTCCTTATGCCGCGAACTCCGCATTACATTGATTTCTTCAATCAACATCGCCAAAGATAATATAAAATAAAAAACTCCCCCTAAATTCTCCGCTGTAAGAGGTCACCAGACAAAATTCAATTCTACTTTTTCAAGTGTTGTCTTAACCGCCTCGATATGCTGTTAATAAACTCAGTTTTTGGTCATCAGCAGTTGTAAATGCTTTCACGAAATGATATATTAACAATGTAATGGTAAAATCAATCCAGTGGATTTTAGTAAAAATATGATCGTTTCAATTTGTATTTACACATTATATACATTATATTACCCTGGATAAGATATAAATCAACGATATTTTCATACAGGAGATAAAATGCTTTACTCTAAAGAAAAAACTGAATGTATTTCGTTCCCGATGGGCGGGATCGGTTCCGGCAGCATCGGTATTGCAGGCAATGGGAGGCTGATTGACTGGGAAATTTTCAATGCTCCGAACAAAGGGAGCCTGAACGGAATATCTCATTTCGCTATCCGTGCAGAAGAAAATGGTAAAGTTACCGATGTCCGGGTTCTTAATGGAGATCTTGCTCCTCACTATATCGGTGATTATTTTTACGAAGATAAACATTTCGGATTCGGTTATGGTCCGGCAGCAGGAACTCTCTGCAATCTACCTCATTTCCGCAAACACACCTTTGAAGGAACTTATCCCGTCTGCCATTTGGAATTCAGCGGAGAAAAATTCCCGGCAAAAACCTCCCTCACTGCCTGGAGTGTCATGATCCCCGGCGAAAGCCTGCCATCTTCCCTGCCTGCAGCTTTTTTTGAAATTGAACTTGAAAACAACACCGACAGAGAAATAACATATACCGCATTGGGGGTTCTCACCAATCCATGGAGTGAAAATCCTGATTCCGTAAATAAATTCAAAGATAACTGCCTGACCTGTTTCGACGGCAGCAAAACCGGCGACATCACAATGGCGATCGACTCGCCCGGCAGCGATATCTCTTATCAGACTTATCTTTTCAAAGGAAGATGGAAAGATTCCATTGAAGTATATTTTCATGATCTGCTCGCAGGAGGCAATTTCAAAGACAGACTTTATCCGACCGGATACACCGTTCAAAGCAGCGGTCTTGCTGCGGCACGTTTCACCCTGCCGCCCGGAGCAAAAAAAACCTCCCGTTTTATCATATCATGGAGTATCCCTGTCCGAGCCATGGAAAATTACCCCGAACGCAAAGAACGGGCCAAAGCAAATAATGTCAAATGGACATGGAAAAATTTTTATGCAGTATGCTGGAAGAATTCCATTGAATCAGCTAAATACGCCTTGAAAAATTATAAAGAACTCCGATGCAAAACTTTCCTTTTCCGGGATGCTGTTTTCAATGGCACTCTTCCGGATGTCATAAAAGAAGCCGTCAGTGCCAATCTTGCAATACTGAAAAGTCCTACCTGTCTGCGGCTGGAAGATGGAACTTTTTATGCTTGGGAAGGAGTATCCACCAAATACGGCTGCTGTGAAGGTTCATGCTCACACGTGCTGAATTATGCCCAGGCTTTGCCATTTCTCTTTCCTGATCTGGAAAGATCAATGCGTGAAAGTCATTTGAAATACAGTGTTGATGTCAATGGCGGCAGTCACTTCAGATTGCTGCTGCCGCTGGGTATCCATGCCGAAACCGGAGATTACCGACCATGTGCAGACGGACAATTCGGCGATATCATGAAAATTTACCGTGACTGGAAAATCGGGGGAGATAACAATTTTATCCGCCGATATTGGTCAACGATCAAACAGACCATTGAGTTCGCCTGGAGTGATAAAAATCCGGATTTATGGGATCCAGATGAAACAGGAGTGTTGACAGGACGCCAACATCACACTCTGGATATGGAACTTTTCGGAGCAAACAGTTGGCTGACCGGACATTACCTCGGAGCCCTGGCTGCCGCTGCAGAACTGGCAGATTTTATGAAAGATACAACTTTTGCAGAAAAATGCCGCCGGATATTCCGCAAAGGATACGCAACCGTCAACAAAGAACTTTTCAACGGCGAATATTTCACACAGTCAATTGACCTGAAAAATAAGGGAATTATTGATAAATTCGATGCAACAAGCTATTGGAGCGATGAACATAAAGAACTCAAATATCAAATTTCCGGAGGCTGCGGTATAGATGCGGCACTGGCTCAGACTTATGCAGACATTTACGGATTAACCAACGTTTTTGACAGAAAAAAATACCGCAAGTCACTGCAATCCGTTTATAAATACAACTTCAAAAAATCAATGCGTGACTTTATCAATTTATGGCGGGTGTACAGCTTGAATGATGAAGCTGGAACAATAATTTGCACGTGGCCCAAAGGAAACAAACCGATTATCCCTCTCACCTACAACAGCGAAACCATGCCCGGATTTGAATGGATGTTTGCAGCGGCACTCGCTTCGCAGGGATATGTAAAAAAATCCCTCCGCGTGGCGAAGGCGATCCGCGACCGCTTCGACGGCAGAAAACGCAATCCCTATAATGAATTTGAATGCGGCAGCAATTATTCCCGCAGTATGGCATCTTACGCAATGCTGCCGGCACTGAGCGGATTCCGCTATGACCGTAATGCCGGGATGTTGGGCTTTGCCCCGGTAATTCCGGGAATTTTTCAATCATTTTGGGCTTTAGGCGATATCTGGGGGCTCTATTTTCAGGATGATTCAAAAGCTGAAATAACTCTTCTCCACGGAACTTTCACTCTGAAAAAACTGTTATTGCCACGCAAATTTGACTCACTGATACTGCCGGTTACGCTGAATGCCGGAGATACTCTTGAAATACCATTTGCGAAACATCCCGGCAACTGTTGATAAAAAAATCTATATGGAAGTACCAATTGCAGCATGATCTCAGTAAACTCTTTATATATGTCAACAATGTAACCGTAATTGTGATAAATAATTGCTCATCATAAAATAACACACTTCTAATCCGTTGTCAAGCTGCTTTGCAGAAATATAGAAAATCAGCAACAGGTCATTATCCCGCAGTTATTTCAATATCGGGTGCAGATTTTTTGCCTTGATTTCAAGGCAAAAAAACATGAAGCCTGTCAAGGCTTCGCTCCTATGAGAGACTATTTGTCAAGTTTTATTTGCGAAAAAATCGTAAAAAAGTTGATAATCAGCGAAAGATGATTCTAAAAAGCTGCTTTTGTCTTGCTCCTATTCGCGTTCTGTAATGCTTCTGCCAGGAAGCGACGCCTGATAAATGTCCGCCCTGATGTCTAAATCTTCACGACAATCTTTATTATGATATTGGCGATATCTGATTTGCGAAGCCTCCGAGATCATCAAGACTGGACAAAAAGCAATTACTTAAAATCTTCTTTCCGTGATTTTCTTCCTTAATTCTGTTTTTGTTGCATATCAAAAATCTGTTTCAAGCATTTTTTACCCGTTTATGATTGCTTTTGAAATGCTGATCATACGCGACATCTGGATTTCGCCACAATGCCAGCATGGTAATTGCCAGTTTACGGGCGACAGCGACTTTTGCTTTTTTTCGGGCAATACTTCCACCTCTTATGGCAATTCGATTGCCGAAATCTCGTAAATCACAGTCCTCTCCAAATGCTCCCATAATATATTGAGCTCCTTGTACAAGCAACCTCCTTAACAACTTATTTCCACACTTTGTTATTCCCAGTTGTTTATCCACTTCTCCTGATTGATCCCGTTTGGGAATCAATCCGATATATGCTGCACATTCCCGGGAACTGAAACGCTGGGGATCGCCTATAATTAGTGCAAAACTCAAGGCAATCAGAGGACCAACGCCTTTTATTTGTTGCAGTGTTTTGGTTTCCGAATAATCTTTGGCTAATTTTTCTATTCTTTTATCATAATTTTTTATTGAGCTGTTTATTGCTGTCAAAGTTTCAAACAATCCACGCAAATTTTGTTGAATTTCTGATGGTAATGTGTCATACATTTGATTTATTGTTTCGTGACTGTATTCCACATCTTCTATTCCCAAACTTCGCACAAATCCACGAATTGAGTTAATGATATTGGTTCTTTGTCTGATCAACAAATCCCGCGCCTTTATCGCAATCAAATCCTCTTGACGTTTTTTGTCCATTAGTTTTACCGGATGCAGTAGTTTTTTATCTGCTCGAGCCATTCGAGCTAATTTTTCAGCATCTATTCGATCACTTTTTTTATCACCTTTATAAATGAACGCCAAATCCCGGGCGTGCGCAACAATAACATCATATCCACGAGCTTCAAGTAAACGGCTGATCCAAGCAGAGTGCGTGCCGGTTTCAAGGGCAACAACTATTGATTCAGACGGAACAGGTACTTTATCAAAAAATTCATTCAAACTTTTTTGGGTGTTTGAAATTTTGCCAAAAGAGACACCTTTTTCACCTTTCAAAGCAAAAATTTCAATAGTCTTTTGAGAAATATCTAAACCGAAGTAGATTTTTTCTTGTTGCTGTGATACATTATTCATGGTTTGTCCT
>JAFVUZ010000078.1 GCA_017502435.1 Lentisphaeria bacterium | reverse complement strand
TATAGATAAAAAGACCACCTGTGGACTTTATGACTCCTGGAACGGTTCCGGCAGTATGCTGGAAATTGATCTTGAAAAAGATATCCGGCTGCCAATCAGAATGATCCACTCCGCATTGCCGGATTGCATACGCCGCTACAATGTCCGGGAAATCTGGGGCTTGTGCACTTCCGCATGGAGCGATAACGCAGTAAAAGAAATTCACCCTATGAGAAGGGCTGCGTGATGACAAAAAAAGATGTACTCAACGCCACCACACAGGAAATACTGGATTGGCTTTGTTATCATTGCTGGCGGGAATATGACAAAGCCTGCCGTAAAGGTGAAAACGCCCAAAAGAAAATTGAAAACGAAATAAAATGGATGAAAGAAGAGCTTTTAAGAAGAGCCCAAACAGGAGGATTTTAAGTTATGGAAATCAAAACAAGAGAAGATGCTCAAATCATTGCCGATGCGTACTTGAACGCCAGAACTCATCTTATCAATGCCGTTCAGGAGATGCGGTTAATGCTTGAGGAGGTTGCAAAAATCAATCCGGCAAGCGGTAACTATTATACGCCATTTAATGAACGCAGCATTTCCATTTTACGGAACATTTCAGACAAAGACCTCAATGAATATTTGCAAAATCATTGTATCCGATGCTGGCATATGCTGATCAATCAGACCGGCTTGACCGATATGATGACCAGAGAGGACCGGACGCGATATGAAAACTATATTACCGAGGGGCACTTGGGACATCTTACGGCAGAGAACATTCTCGAAGCAGTACAAAATCTGAAGAAAAATCAGATTATCAGTATGAAACATATGGTGGAAGATGTTTTCCGGTTCTTCTCACCGCATTATGCTAGCCGAGCCTCCATTCCGGCAAAAGTTGTCAAAAACTGCAGCTCCTACGGCAGAATCAGTTTCAGTGACAACAACCGTTGGAACTATCTGGAAAAATCTTTATGGTTCCTGGATAACAAAGATATGCCGCAAGATTATAAAGAATCTCTGATTCATCAAATGAGCGAGGCTTGTGATTGCGGAAACTCTTTTGAGTGTCCCTATTTCAATGCAAAATTCTATCACAAATCCGGAACTGTACACTTGACCTTCAAACGGATGGATTTGATCGAAAAAATCAATGAAGTCGGGAGAGAAATCTTATGAACCGGTCGATTTACCTTAAAATGAAATTGGTGGTCAGCTTCTCCATGACCTGTTATCAAACCGATTTTTCCATTCACGATGTTGAATTTATGGATGCTAACCCGGAAGCAGAATTCATTTGGGTCGTCCGGAATTCCGGGACTCATATTTTCCGGATATGGGAAAATCAGGATTTACCGCCAAATGGAGTTAAAGTACCGTATCTTTTCAGCGAAGCCACCAGAGAACACATTGTAACTGATGAGCTCAATGCGTTGCAGAATTCCTGTACTCCACATAATCACGATTTTTACCACATTGATCCGCAAAACGGCACTTTCCGGAAAATCACGCATCGAGAAGGAATTGAAATTTTAAGCAGAAACATAGAAAACCTTAACAATATCTGGAAACAGGAGGCAGTATGAGTTCAACATTATTAAGCAGTATGAAAGCCTATAAAAGCACCGATCCGGAACGGGGAGACACTATTTACGCTCTGATCGTCAACACGGCAGAAAGCAATGTCCATCCCCACTCTTATCATCACTGGGCAATCGCCTGCGACCGTAAATGGCAGGTCGTGAGGACGATCTGCCGGATGGCGGGAGATGTTTATTCCGGTGAGTTGAAATGGCGCGGTTCGACGATGAACAATGACGGCATTTGTTCAGCTTTTGTTACTTACGGGGAAAATGTATTGAAACAGGCAAAAGAAATATCTTCTGCCATTCCGGAACTGGATTTTTTCAATATCCTTTATTTCAAAGAAGCTGAACCTTTAGCTGAATTCTGGCAGAATTTCATTCCCACCGGATACGATATCGAAGACTTCTGGAACGAAAAGGTCTTAATAAAAAAGAAGCCAACGGTACTTGATCTTTATTATTGTATGCAGATCAGGGAACATTGGGAAAATTGCAACCGTTACGCCCGTCAAAACAAAGAAGTCAACGCAGAAGCTTTGCGTGAACATTTGAGCGGAGCCTATCTGATGCCTGAACATATCAGAAAGATATTCAAATCGTTGGAGAAGAAAAAATGAGAAAATACCACTGTCCCAAATGCAAAAATGACTCTTTTGAAGAGATCAATCTTGATGTTACCGTAAGCTACCAGATAGTCAACCGGGCTGATGGTTTGGATTATGGTGAAAGAAATGACCATGAAAGCGGTTATGTTTCTCATTTTCAATGCGAATCCTGCGGCGAAATCGTTATGACTGAAGAAAATCATCCGGTAACTT